>JAQBZT010000128.1 GCA_027622355.1 bacterium
TTCCCTGGGTACTCGTGGTGGGCTTCATGGTCTTGTCCTTGTCGCTCCTGGTGCAGGGTCTCCGGATGAAGGCAGAGGAAGAGAAGAGCCGGCCCGTTTTGAACACACCGGCGGTTTGGGGGCTGGTCTTCTTCGGGATTTACCTGGCGCTCCTCCCCCACCTTGGGTTTCTCATCTCCACCCCTCCCTTTTTCCTGGGACTCATGTGGCTGGCGGGCGAGCGCCGGCCCCTGTTCCTCGCGGGATTTTCAGTGGCGATTCCACTGTTCGTCTACGCCGTATTCCAGCACGGCTTCCAGATCCTTCTTCCGGCCTACGCACTCTAGGAGCCCCTGATGAACCCCGATATCGCCCAGGGCTTTCTCCAGGCCGCCGCGCCGGCGAGTCTGGCGGCGACCGCCATCGGGTGCGTCCTGGGGCTGGTCGTGGGGATGCTGCCGGGGATGACCATCAGCACAGGGATCATCATTGTCCTTCCCCTGACCTTCGTTCTCGATCCGGTGATCTCCATCGCCCTGATGCTGGGCCTGTACGCCAGCGGCATGACGGGCGGCAGCTTCTCGGCGATTCTGCTCAACATCCCGGGAACGCCCTCCGCCTCGGCCACCGCGATGGACGGCTACCCCATGGCCGCAAAGGGAGAGGCGGGCCGGGCACTGGGAATCGCCATCATCGCCAGCTTCGCCGGCGGTCTCTTCAGCTCTTTTTGCCTGTACCTGATCGCCCCCCAGCTGGCGGCGGTCGCCCTGAAATTCCACGCGGCCGACCTTTTCAGCCTCGTCTTTTTCGGGCTGAGCGTCATCTGCGGCTTCGCCGCCAAATCGCTCGTCAAGGGACTTCTCTCCGGCTTCATCGGACTCCTCATCGTCACCGTGGGACAGGACCCCATCATGGGAACCGCGCGCTTCACCTACGGCGACTCGAACATGCTCGCGGGCATTCACTTCCTCACCGCCATGATCGGTCTGTTCGCCATCCCGCAAATCGTCGAGGGCATTTTCGAGGGTTCCACCGGACAGAGTCCGATCACATCCGCCAGGCGGTTCGGAAGGCTTCTCCCGAGCTTCCAGGATCTCAAAAAAATCATGCGGCTCCCGATTCCCGTCGGCTCCCTGGTCGGCACCTTCATCGGCATTCTCCCCGGCGCCGGCGGCCCCATCGCGGCCTTCATCAGCTACGACTACACCCAGAAGATGAGCCGGGACAGGGAAGGGTTCGGAAAGGGCTGCGTCGAGGGCATCGCCGCCCCCGAGTCCGCCAACAACGCCGTCGCCGGCGGCGCGCTGATCCCCATGATGACGCTCGGCATCCCGGGCGACCCGGTGACCGCCATCCTGATCGGCGCCCTCCTCGTCCACGGCCTTGCGCCGGGGCCGCTCCTTTTCATGGAACAGGGGGGCTTCGCCTACACCGTCATCTTTTCTTTTTTCTGGGCAAACATCTTCAACTTCATCATCGCCTTCACGTGCATCCGCCTGATCGTCAAGGTGCTGGCCACCCCGCGTACCGTTCTGCTTCCGGTCATCGCCATTTTGTGCGTCGTGGGCAGTTTTGCCCTCCGGAATTCTTTTTTTGATACCTTTGTGATGCTGTTTTTCGGCTTGTTGGCCATTTTCATGCGCTGGCTGGAGATGCCGGTGGTGCCGCTTCTCCTCGCGCTCGTCCTCGGAAAACAACTGGAAGAGCATCTTCGGGTCGCGCTGACTGCCTCACGGGGAGATGTCTCTGTCTTCTTTACTTCACCCATCAGCCTGATCTTCTTGTCCCTGTCCTTGATTTCCATCGCGTGGCCGTTTATCTACGAACAAAGGAACCGGAGGAGCGCGCAGGACTGACGAACGGAAACGCAATGGGATAAGCTGAATCGCTATTTATCGGTTCAAGGAGAAAAGAATGAGCAACGGAAAAGTCCGGGTCGCATCCCTGGGGATGGGGTGGTGGTCCGATGTCCTGGCGGACGCCGTGCAGCGATCGGACAAAATCGAGATCGTTTCCTGCTACACGCGATCCCCGGAAAAGCGCGAGGCCTTCGCCCGAAAATACGGATGCGCGGCGGCGGGGAGTTACGAGGAAATGCTCGCGGACCCTTCCATCGAGGCCGTCATCAACACCACCCCGAACCACGTCCACCTGGAGACGGTCCGGGCGGCCGCCGAGGCCGGCAAGCACGTCTTCCTCGACAAGCCCATCGCCCACACCATCGCCGACGGCCGGAAGATCGCCGATAGCTGCAAGCGGGCGGGCGTCGTCCTCTCGGTCGGCTACCAGCGTCGCCGGGAAAATCATTTTTTGTGGATCAAGCGCGCCATCGAAGCGGGAAAATTCGGCATCCTGGTCCAGGCCGATGCGAACATCAGCCGCGACCGCGTGGGGCAGTTCGAGGAAGGTCACTGGCGCTACCGGGCGGACGCCATGCCGGGCGGCGTGATGCTTCAGATCGGGATTCACTACATCGACGTGCTGTGCATGCTGATGGGTCCGATCAAGGCCGTCTCCGCGCGCACGGGCCAACTCGTCCTCCCGGGCGAGAACCCCGACATCGCCAACCTGATCATCGAGCACGAAAACGGCGCCTGCTCGAACCTCACGGCCAGCTACGCCTCGGCGTCGGAGTACTACCTGATGAACATCTACGGGAAAGAGGCGACTGCCTGCTACACGCTGTTCGACGGCCTGCGCGTCCTCTGGCGCGGCGCCGAGGGGCCCGAGGCCGTCCCCTGCGAGAAGAACGACACCATCCGCGAGGAGCTCGACGAGTTCGCCGCCTGCGTCCGCGGCGAAGCTGCCCCCGGGGTGAGCGGCGACATGGCGGTCGAATCGCTGGCCGTCATCCGGGCCGGGGTACGCTCTGCAAAAGAGGGCCGCCGGGTGGAGATCGCCGAGATACTGGCAGACGATAACGAATAAACCAACGACAAGGAGACATCCATGCCGCGCATTCAGGCCGGAGAGCTGCAGCTCAACTATGCAGAAGCCGGAGCAGGCGACGCTTTTCTTTTCATCCCGGGCCTGATGGGCCTTCTGAACGCCTGGGATTTCCAGCTGCCGCATTTTTCCGGGCGCTACCGGTGCCTCACCTTCGACCACCGGGGGACGGGGGAGAGCGACAAGCCTGATGACGCCTACTCGACCGGCCTGATCGCAAAGGACGCCATCGGCCTCCTCGATGCGCTGGGCATCGAAAAAGCCATCGTCGCGGGAACTTCGACCGGCGGCTGCGTGCTGCAAAATCTCGCCCTCGACTACCCCGATCGAATCCGCTGCTGCATCTTCAGCAACACATGGACCACGGCCGACCCCTATATGCGGCGACTGCAAACCTCCCGGAAGCAGATTGCCCGGGCCTACGGGACGGAGGAGTACATCAAGTTCAGTTCGCTGTGGACGTGCGGGGCGACGCAGTTCCGGCACATGTACGAGAACCTGCTGGAGCTGGAAAAGCGCCAGAAGGAAACGATCGCCCCCGTAGAGGTTCTCTGCGCCCGCCTGGACATGACCCTGGAACACGACCGGACCGGCGAGCTCGACAAGATCGGCAAGCCCTCGCTCATCATCGCCGCCAAGGACGACGCCCTGACCCCGCCCTATTTCGCGGAAGACCTCCACAGGGCCATCAAGGGCTCGAAGCTGGTCGTTCTCGAAGAGGGAGGACACTACAGCTACCGGCGAAGCCACGCGGAGTGGAACGCCGCGGCGGACGCCTTCCTGAAAGAGGTGGAAGGGAAAATCTAGGCAGAGCGTCTTCGCGGGAGACTAATCTTCCGCTTTCTGCCCGGCAGGCTTGGCTGGCTCGTGGGTGCCGTTCGCGGCGCCGCCGTTGGTGAACACCGAAGCGAGCGAACGGCCGTTCCGTATGCTCTCGGCGACGGGCGCCAGGCGGGGCCGGAGATAATCCAGCAGATCCACCCAGAGAGAGAAAATGACCGGGATCAGCGCCAGCGTGAAGATCGTCGAGACCACCAACCCGCCCAGAATGGCCGAGCCCAGGCCCCGGTAAAGCTCGCTGCCGGAGCCCGAAGCCACCACCAGGGGGAGCATCCCCAGGACGGTGGTGGTGGTCGTCATGAAGATGGGGCGCATTCTGTCCCGGACGCTCTCCAGAATCGCCTCGCGAATCGGCATGCCCCCCCGGTTGTGATTCAACGCCTGGTGCACGAGCAGGATCGCGTTGTTCACCACGATGCCCGTCAGGATGATAAACCCGAGCATGGTCAAGGTGTCCATCTTCACCGAAGGCTCGAGCCAGTTCATCAGGCTCACCGACAGCACGCCGCCCGTCGCGGCGAAGGGAACGCTGAACATGATGATGAGCGGATAGCTCCACGCCTCAAACAGCGCGGCCATCAAAAGGTAGGTGATCAGCAAGGCGAGCAGGAACGACCACTTCAGCGCGTCCCATGTCCTCTCCAGGTCTTTCGCGCGCCCCGAAACGTCCACCGAGTAGCCGAGGGGAAGTGACGCGCGCAGGGGCCCGATGACCTCTGTTTTCATCCGGTCAATCGCAACCTGGAGCGGAAGCTCATCGCTGAGGTTCACCGTGAGGGTGACAGATCGATCGCGGTCGATGTGTTCGATCTTGGTCGGCCCCACCGACGGGCGGACCTCCGCGATGTCCGAGAGCTGGACCGTGCGCCCATTCGGCGCGTGAATCCGGATCCGGGAGAGCTCCTGGGTCCGCGAGAATTTTGCGATGGGCGCGCGGAGAACGATGTCCAGCTCCTTTCCCTTGTCGCGGAACAAACCCGCCCGCGTGCCGTTCACGAGGGTTTCCACGACATTTCCGAGCTCGGCCACGGAAAGGCCCAGGTCCGCCGCTTTTTCCCGGTCCACATGCACCTGAAGCTCGGGGCTCCCCAGATCGAAGCTGCTGTTGACGAAGCGGACCCCCTTCATCTGTCGGGCGCGCGCTTCGACCTCGGTGGCGATCCGCTGGATCTCATCGAGGCTGTCTCCGGTGATGTCCACGTCGAGGTTGATCCCGCCGATGAAGCCGCTTCCCCTCCTGCGGAACAAAGACGCCTGGGTGACGAAGGCGCGCACCCCGGGGATGCCCTGCGCCATCCCGAACAGCTTGCGGGTGAGCTTGCGCATGGATTCCTGATCGGAATATTCCGGCTTGGCGAGCAGGCCGATAATCGGCGTCTGGGTCCGGACAACGGCGAAGAACCGGTCAAGTTCCTTCACCCGAGCAAAGCGCTCTTCCAGGATGGTCACGATCTTGTCCATCTGCTCCATATTCAGGCCGGGCGGCGTCCGCAGGAACACGAACATGAGATTGCGGTTTCCCTTCGGGAGATAATCAATCGGCGGGAAAAAGACAAAAGCCAGAATCAACGCGGAGAGGGTCAGGCCGCCGGCGAAAATCACCCGCCGCCGGACCCCTTTCATGAGCCACTCCACGGTTCCCACCAGCGAGTCGCGCAGGAGGCCCCCTACCCGGTACGCCCCTGTCCGAGCCACGAATCGGGACAGGAGGGACTGATCGTCGGCCTCACTCAGTATCCGGGCACTCAGCATCGGGACCACGGTAATCGAAACAATGAGCGAGAGCGCGACCGCCACGCTGATGGCAATCGCGATATCCCGGAAGAGCTGCCCGGCTTCCTCCTGGACAAAAATGACGGGGATGAAAACGGCGAGCGTCGTCAGGGTCGAGGCGAGCACCGCCCCCCAGACCTCGGTGCCGCCGTCAATGGCCGCATCCCACCTGCTCTTGCCCATCTCGCGGTGCCGGTAGATGTTCTCGAGGACGACGATGGAGTTGTCCACCACCATGCCGACCGCGAACGCCAGGCCCGCGAGCGAGATGATGTTGATGGAGCGCCCCAGGATGAAGATGAAAATGAACGTGGCGACAACGGCGACCGGAATCGCGATCGCGATGATCAGAACACTCGAAACGCTCCCCAGGAAAAGGAGCAAAACAGCGACCGCGAGCGCACCGCCGATGTAGATGTTGCTGATCACAAGCCTGCGGGATTGCTCAATGTATTCCGTCTCGTCGTACACCTGGCGAAGCTGGATGCCCCTTCCCTTGTAGAGTTCATTGATGGCGGCGATCGTCTTCTTTACATGCGCCATCACTTCCATCGTATTCGCGCCGGTTTTCCGCAGAACGCCGAAGCCCATGGTGGGCTTCCGGGTGACGCGAATGCGGCGGGTCGGATCTTCATAATCGAACGAGACCTTGGCGATATCCCGCAGATAGACGGGCCCCGAGGGCCTCCGGGCCACAATGGTGTTGCGCAGCTGGCTGAGCTCGACGAAACTGCCCACCGTCCGGATGATGTAGCGGTTTTTCCCCTCGTCAATCTTGCCGCCCTTGGTGTTCCGGTTCTCCCGCAGGAGGGCGCCCCGCAGCGCCTCCACGGTGATGCCGCGGGCGCTCATGGCCTCATAATCGATCGTGATGCGGACCTCGCGATCCTCGCCGCCGAACATCCACACCGCCCCCACCCCGGGAACGCGCTCGAGCTTGGGACGGATGACATCGTCCCCCTCCACGCGCACCTCGTTGATCGGAAGGTCCGTGTCCACGACAATCCAGCCGATGGGGTTTTCCGCGTCCGAATTGACGGCCTGTATGATGGGGCGCTTGGCATCCAGCGGGAGATCGGCCACCAGCCCCAGTTTTTCGGAGACATCGAGGCGGGCAACGTCCTTATTCGTCCCCCAGTCGAACTCAAGGACAATCCGGGAGCGATCCTCCCCGCTCTGGGAAGTCATGTCGGTCAACCCCTCGACCGAGGTCAGCTTTTCTTCAATCAGCTCCGTGACTTCCTCTTCCACCTCGCGGGGAGAGGCGCCCTTATACTCCGTTTCGACCGTGATGACGGGCCGATCAACGGTGGGCGTCAGCTGAACCGGAATGCGGTAAAGGCTGATCGCACCGAACAAAACGGCAAGGATCACCCCCACCATGGTGGTCACCGGATACCGGACGCAGGCGCGAACGATGTTCATCCACGGTTTCCTTTCGGCTGAGATTTCTGCTGATCCGCACGGGGCTTGCCCGGGCCGCCTTCACCCTTTTTTCCCGGCGGGCCGCCTTCACCCTTTTTGCCCGGCGGGCCGCCGCCGCCCACCCGAACGGGCATGCCGCTGCGGAGCTTTTCGTTGCCCTGAACCACCACCGCCATCCCCGGCTGGAGTTCAGAGTCCTTGACCTCGATAAAGGAGCCGATGCTCCTGCCGGGCGAGAAGAACACCTCTCGCACCCGGCCTTTCGCGAAAACAAATACCGCCGCGCCCCGGACACGCTGGAGAACGGCGTCCTTGGGAACGAGTATCGCCTTGGCCGCATCGCCGTACCGCCTCGTGCCCCGGGCGCACATCCCGGCCTTGATGACGAAGTCCGGGGTGTTTTTCAATTCGATCTCAACAGGAAAAGTCCGGCTCACCGGATCCGCCTTGGGGATGACCCTTCGGATGAGCCCGGTGAAGCTCCGCCCCGGAATCGCGTCTATCGCGACGGAGGCCGTGTCATGCTCCTTGACCAGTAAAATCCTCCGCTCGGAAACCGGCACGCGGACCAGCACGCGATCGAGTTCGATAATCTCCGCAACGCGGCCGCCCTTCTGCACCCACTGGCCGACCTCGGCCGACTTCTCGGTGAGAAAACCCGTAAAGGGAGAACGAATCACCGTCTTGGAAAGCGCGTCCCTCAGGCTGGCGATTCGGGCCTGCATCCGATCAACCTCGGCCTTGGCCTTGGCGATCTCCTCGATGCGGGCGCCAAGCTCGGCTTCGCGCAAAATATTTTGCGCCTCCAGAAGGAGGCTCTTGCTGCTCTGGTGGTTTGCTATCGCCCGGTCGTAGGAGGCCTTGTCGAGAATTTTGCCCTTGTAGAGGTCCTCTGCCCGCTTCAGCTCCAGCTCATCGTTCTTGAGACGCGCCTGCCGCTCTCCCACCTTTGCGCGGAGGGCCTCGATGACCTCTTTGCGTCTTCCGCGCTTGAGTTGAAGATAGTCCTGGCGCGCCTTCTCGAGCTCGGCCGCCAACACCCGAAGATCGAGCTCCAGATCGGACCGGCTCAGCGTGGCGATAACGGTCT
>JAQBZT010000129.1 GCA_027622355.1 bacterium
CGCCCGCCGTCACCACCCCGTTGGCCGGATGGAGCGGCCGCCCGGCCTTGCGGCGCGCCGCCTCGAGGGCCGCATCCCGGACCCGGGCCGGATGGCGGGCCGCCCGCAGCGTCCCGCCCCCCCAGAGGATGATATCGGCCTCCGCGCGGAGCCGGTTCATTTCCTCCCGGTCGGCCGCTCCCCCCAGGGGCCGGTCCACCCGATCGGCGGATGCAATCTTGCCGTCCAGCGTCATCGCCATGTTCACGTAAACGTAAATCGGACCACCCTCTATTTTTTCGGGAAAGCGGGTTGTCGCCCCTCCCCGCCGGGGATAAAATCTCCTCAGTCCTTCTCTATCCAGAAAGAGGTTTTCTCATGGGCGAATTTGATCAGACCGTCGAACTCGACGCACTCACTCTCCGTAAGCTCAACATCGGGCCTTACAGCAACAATGTCTACATCTTCATCTGCAAGGAAACGAAAGAGAGCATCATCATCGACACGTCCTACTCCGCCGATCCGATATTGTCCGCGTGCAAGGGAACGAATATCAAGTACATCCTCCAGACCCACTGCCACGGCGATCACATTGACGCCATTGACGAGGTCAGGAGCCGCGCCGGCGCGCCACTGGGGCTGCACCCCGAGGACGAAAAGGAATTCGGCATCCGGCCCGATTTTCACATCAACGACGGGGACGAGGTGAAATTCGGGAAAGTTTCCCTGAAAGCGATCCACACCCCGGGCCACTGCCGCGGCATGCTGATGTTTCACTATCCCGGGCACTGCATCTGCGGCGACACGATCTTTCCCGGCGGCCCCGGCAAGACGTGGAGCCACGAGAACCTTCTGGTGCTCCTCGATTCGATCAAAAACAAGGTCCTCACCCTGCCCGATGGCACGGTTCTCTATCCCGGTCACGGCGCCAACTCGACCCTCACGCAAAGCAAAGAAGAATTTGCCCGGTTCGTCTCCGCCGGCCGCCCCCGCAAGGGCGAATTCGGTGACGTCATCTGGAATTCCTAAAAAAGGAGAGCTTCATGCCGCAGTCCTCGATTCTATTCAACCATGTCCACCTGGTCTGCCGGGAGCCGGAAGCGACCGTCCGTTTTTTCATCGACAAGCTCGGCGGCGAGGAGGTGCAGCGGGCCGAGGTCCAGGGCGCGCCGCAGATGCACGTCAAATTCAACGGCGCGACCGTCATCATCCGCGGCCAGCGGACCGGCGAGAAGGCCAATCCCAAGGGCGGACTCGAATGGGGCATTGACCATTTCGCCTTCAGCGTGGAGGGCGACTTCGACGCCTATTGCGACGAGATGAAATCGAAAGGGGTCAAATTCACGATGGACCCGGTGGATTTCAACCCGACTACGCGGATTGCCTTCATCCAGGCGACCGACGATGTCAGCATCGAACTCGTCCAGAGAATAAAAAAATAATGCGAACTCGCCATCGGCCTTTTTTCGGTCTGTTTCCAGCCTCCCGGCGGCGGGCTCTTCCCCTGGCCGGGCTCGCGGCCCTCTTTCTTTTCGGGATCCTCGCGCTTTTCGGAAATTCGCCCGCGGACGAGCCCTCCCGGGCGCTTCCGCCGCCCCCGCCCCTCGGGCTCGACGATGTTCCGGTCCCGGACGATAACCCGATGACGCGGCCCAAGGTCGAGCTCGGCCGGATGCTGTTCTTCGAAAAGCGCATCTCCGGCGACGGCACCGTCTCGTGTCATTCCTGCCACAACCCCAAGCGCGGGCTGAGCAGCGGGAAGCAGTACGGCACCGGGATCGGCGGCAAGCTGACCGGCGTCAATCCGCCGACGGTGTGGAACGCCGCCTACTTCGACTTTCAGTTCTGGGACGGCCGGGCGAAAAGCCTCGAGGAGCAGGCCGCCGGCCCCATCACCCATCCCGGCGAGATGGGGGCGACCAAAGAACACGTCGTGCGCGTGCTCAACGGCATCCCGGGCTACCGCCTGGCCTTCAAAAAAGCCTTCGGCACGGAAGAGGTGACCTTCGACAAGGCCCTCAAGGCCATCGCCACCTTTGAGCGCACCCTCATCTCCGGGGATTCCCCCTTCGATCAATGGAAATTCAGCGGAGACAAGCTGGCGATATCGGAGGACGCGAAAAAGGGGTTCGCCCTTTTCAACGACAAGGCCAAGTGCGTGAAATGCCATCTGGTGGACGCCTTCAGCGCCCCCTTCACCGACAACAAGTTTCACAACGTGGGCATCGGGATGGAGAAGAGCCCGCCCGAGGAGGGCCGGGCGAAAGTCACCGGCCAGAAGCAAGACCTCGGAAAGTTCAAGACGCCGACCCTGCGGCTTATCACGCTGACCGCCCCCTACATGCACGATGGCCGTTTCCGCACGCTCGCTGAGGTTGTGGATTTCTACGACAAGGGCGGAACGCAGAATCCCAATCTCGACCCCGACATCAAACCCTTGAGCCTGACGCCGGAGGAGAAAAAACATCTTATCGCCTTCCTGCGCTCGCTCACCGGCACTGTCCCCAGCATCCGGCTTCCGGATCTTCCCAAGTGAAGCAGCACTTTCTTTCGGCGGCCATCGTCTTTGCGCTCCTCTCTTCCGCACTTCCCGCGGCGGCGGCTCTGCGCCCCAACGCGGAGAAGGGAAAGCTCCTCTTCGGGGGAAACGGATGCGGCGTGTGCCACACCGTGAGCGGCCCCGAGAAAAAGCTCCCGGTGACCGAGCGCCACAACGCCAAGGGCCCCACCCTCTGGTACGCCGGCAGCAAGTTCGGCCCCGGCTATCTGGCCCAGTGGCTCAAGAACCCGAAGCCCTTCCGCGGGGTGAAATACGGAACCCTCATCAAGCGTCCCGACCCCCATCCCGCCCTCGCCAACCTGGACGCCCGGGATGTCGCCACCTACCTGCAAACCCTCAAGGACCCCGAGATGCGCACGGGCACCGTCCCCCGGTGGAAGAAAATTCCGCGAGGAGTTCTGCGGCGGGCCCGCATCCTTTTCCAGAAGAAACAGCCCTGCTACGCCTGCCACAAGGTCCGCATCCGCAAGACCGTCTACCGGCAGCCCATCGAGGTGGGCGGCTTCAGCGGCCCCCATTTCTTCGACACGGGCCGGAGGCTCAACCCCGATTTCATTATCGCCTTTCTCCAGCGCCCGGAGCGCTACAACCCGAACGGGAGGATGCCCGTGTACGGGGACAAGGCGTTCACGCGGCTGAGCGAAAAAGACATGATCGCGCTGGCCGCCTATATCGCGTCCTTGAAATGAGAACTTCCATGCGCGCATTGACTCTGGCTTTCATGATTCTTTTCCTGGCGGGCGCAGCCGAGACCCAGGAGCGGCCCCGGGCCGAGGACAACTTCACATGGCACTGCGTCCAGTGCCACGGACCGCGCGGCGACGGCAAGGGCATCAACAACACGCGAGACCTCCCCGTCGCCCCCCGGAACCTCTCCGACGGAAAAGACATGGCCCAGTTCTCGGACGAGGACATGGTCCGCACCATCACCCATGGCGGCGGCGTGAACGATCTTTCCTCGATCATGCCACCCTGGGGGAATCTCCTCCCGCCGGATGAGATCAAGGATCTCGTCGCCCACGTCCGGAAGCTCTTCAAATGCCAATTCGACCCGAAGGCCAAGGAGGCATACCTCCGGCGCGAGGGCAAACTGCCGCCCGCCGGGGGGGAGAAAAAATGATGGCTCGGATTGCCGCAGCCGCGCTTTTTTCCCTATGCGTCGCCGCACCGGCTGCCCTCCACGCGGCGGGAGAGCGCATCCTCGTCACCAACACGCGCGAGGGAACCCTCAGCGTCATTTCTCGGGACACCCACAAAGTCATCAAGACCCTGCCCGCCGGGAGAAAGGCCAACCGCCTCGCCCTCGCTCCGGACGGGCGGCACGCCTGGATCATCAACGACGGCTCGTCCTTCGTGCGTATCTTCGATGTTCACGAACTGAAATTTGTGGGGAAAATCCGCGGCGGGCGCGACCCCTACAATCTCGTGTTCTCGAAAGACGGAAGTTTGGCTTACTTCGTCAACACCTACTCGGACAACGTAACGGTCTTCGATCTCATCAAGAAGCGAATCGTCCATGTCATCCGGCACGGCGGCAACAATCCGGTCAACATCAAAATCTCGCCCGATGGAAAAATCGCCTACGTCGCCAATGAATTAAGCGAGGATGTCTCCGTCGTGGACCTCGCGGCCCGGAAACCTCTCAAGCAGATCGAGGCCGGACACTACATGGAGGGGATCACCTTCAGCCCGGACGGGAAAACCTCCATCATCACGAACGGCGCCCAACACACCTACAGCGTCGTGAACGCCGAAACCCACGAAGTCTCCCAGACCGTCAAGCTCCGGGGCGAGCCCCACGACGCGCTCATCACCCCGGACGGAAAATTTCTTTATGTGACCCTGCCCCACATGAACTCCGTCTCGGTTTATTCGATGGAAACGCACAAGGAAGTCGCATTCGTCAAACAGGGAATCCGGCCCGATCTCATTGCCTTCACCCCCGACGGCGCCCTGGCCTACATCTCCAACCGCGACTCGGCCGAGGTCTACGTCATGGACGCGCAGAAGCACCGGAACGTGCGGAGCATTAAGGTGGGAAAGGGCGCGCACGGCGTGCTCGTCGTGCCGATGCCGGAGAAGGCGGCCGGTGCCGGCCGTGCGACCAGCGCCGGGAAAGCCGCGAAGTAAACCCCGCTTCGGCCTAGGCCCCCTCGCCCGTTGCGCAGCGGAAACCGATCTTGTTGTTCCGGTAGATGGGGAGGCGATCGTAGCGGTTGTGGGTAGTGGCCCATTCAAGGGGGCTGCCCCAGGAGGCACCGCGGACGACCCGTGTTTTGCCCTCGGCAGGCCCGGCCGGCTCGCGCTCGGCCATCGTGCGGTAGGCGTTTTTCTGGTAGCGATCGGCCACCCACTCCCAGAGATTTCCAGACATATCGAGAAGGCCGAAAGGACTCGCCCCCTTCGGGAAGCTCCCCACCGGCGCAACGCCGGGGAAGCCATCCTTTTCACCCTTCACGTTCGCACGGCCCGGGATTTTTTGATTCCCCCAGGGAAACCGCCTGCCGTCGGCGCCTCGCGCGGCGTGCTCCCATTCGGCTTCGGTCGGGAGCCGCCGGCCCGCCCAGCGGCAATAGGCCTCGGCGTCATTCCAACTCACCTGGGAGACGGGCTGCTCGGGCATCTTCTTCCAGTCGGAACCCGGCCCCTCGGGCCGCGCCCACATCGCACCGCGAACATTCCGCCAGCCGCCCTTGCCCTTTTGAAGAGAAAAGTCCCAGACCCAGCCCCACCCCGCCTTTTCGGCGTCGGTCCGGTGGGTGGTCAACTCCATGAACTTGGCGAACTGCCGGGCCGGAACCTCGGTCCGGTCCATCCAGATCGAGGAGACGTAGACGCGGCGCACAGGGCGCTCATCCGCATCGCCCTTTTTGCTTCCCATCTGGAACCATCCGCCCGGGACATGGGCGAGCACCGCCCCGTCGAACCCTGATATTTTTGTTTTTGCGGCCCCGAGCGCGGGCGCCGCCAGGGTGAAAACAAAAAGAACGCACAAAGCCGCCTTCCGCCATCCGAAACGCTCCATTGTCACGCCAATTTCTCCTTCCCGGGAGGGCGTCAATCCTGAAGAGGCCCGCGGGGGTCATCCACAAACGTGGTTCCGGCGGCTTGCTTGTTGGGGGTGTTCCCGTAGGTGAAGATGAGCTCGGCCACCTCGGTGTGGCTCGGGTTTTCCTGCCCATGGATGCACCCGCAGGGGAAATAGACGAAATACTCCTGCGGCACTTCCCGGCACTGGATCTCCCCGCCGTCATCCTTCCAATAGATGTTCACCGGCCCTTTGGCGATGTATATCGTCGTATCGCAATTCTTGTGGATGTGAAGATGGTTCCGCCCGCGGGGAGGGATGATGGTGCGGCCCATCGTGATGGTCTTCGTGCCGGTGGTCTGCTCGTCCACGCCCCAGCGGATGTCGTAGGGCGGCTCGTAGGCGGTGTCCTGATTCACGTCCAGCGAATTGATGATTTTCGGTACGGGTATTTTTCCCATGTTTTCCTTCCTCTGATATACGGATAAAAGCCGTGCAAAATCCTAGATCATCCTTCCCACCCCGACAAGCGCGATCCCCGCCCCGCGGAGCGAAAAAGCGAGGAAAATGCTCCGTTTCCCCGGATGTTTTTTTCATGTATTATATGAGCACTCTGATAAGGGGTCAGACCGGAACCGCGGCATTTTCCATCCCTTTTTCAACAGGAAACAGGTCATCGTTATGCCGACGAAAATCGAAATACGCAATTTAAGAAAAGTCTACAACACCCCAGAGCGCAAGGTGCATGCCCTGGAAGACGTGAACCTCAACATCGAGGACGGGGAATTCCTGGCGCTCGTCGGCCTCTCCGGCTGCGGCAAGACCACCCTGCTGAACATCCTCGCCGGATTCGTCGAGATCACGGCCGGAACCGTTCTCATGGACGGGAAAACCATCACCTCCGAATACGACAAGGGCGTGGTCTTCCAGGAGTACGCGCTTTTCCCGTGGCTCACCGCGCTGAAAAACGTCGAATACGGGCTGGCGATCCGCGATGTCCCGCCCAAAGAGCGCGAGGAGATCGCGCGGGAGTTTCTCCGGCTGGTGCGGCTTCAGGATTTCGCGGACATGTACCCGCACAACCTCTCCGGCGGCATGCGGCAGCGCGTCGCCGTCGCGCGGGCGCTCGCGTTCGACCCCCAGGTGCTCCTGATGGACGAGCCCTTCGGCGCCCTCGACGCCCAGACGCGCGAGGAGCTGCAGGAGCTCACCGTGGACGTCTGGAGGAAAACCAAAAAGACCGTCCTCTACGTCACCCATAACCTGAGCGAAGCCGTCTACATGGGAGAGCGCGTGGTTGTTTTCGTTCCGAACCCGGGCCGGATCCGCGAGATCGTTTCCATCAAAATCCCGCGGCCCCGCGACGCCCTTTCAAAGGAATTCATTGAAATCCAAAGAAATCTCAACGAATTGATCCGCAGCTAACGCCGGAGGAATACTTATGACACAAGCCTCGGCCGCCGGTCTCCCACCGGCCATTTTCCAAGAAGACCCCAAGAGAAAAGTCTGGTTGGTGGTCCAGGAAAAACTCCGCCCCATCTATCCCTTCATCGTAATGGCCGCGCTCTGGGAGGCCGCCGCCCGGCAGGCGCAGGCGAGAAACCTGGGGCAGCTCTTCCCGACCCTGGAAATGATCGCCGTCCGGGCCTGGGAGCTCGTGACGGGCCCCCTCATACGGGCGCTGACGGAGAACCCCGACCTGCCGGTCAGCGACTACTTCTACTACCTCTGGCAGAGCCCCATCCTCTGGCACACTCTCGCTACGGCCTGGCGCCTTCCCGTGGCGTTCGCGATCGGCGGCATCATCGGCCTCGTCATCGGGATCCTGATGGGACGCTTCTCCTTCTGGGAGTCGTTCTTCGTCCCCCTCATCGCCGTCCTGCTCCCCATTCCGGCCCTGGCGTGGACGCCCATCGCCATCCTCTGGTTCGGGCTGGGCGACCAGACGGTCATCATCATCATCGCCTTCGCCACTTTTCTCCCCATCGCCATGGCGGTCTGGACGGGCGTCAAGACCGTGAACCCGGTCTGGATTCGCGCGGCCCAGTCCATGAACGCCAGCAAGATGACTATTTTCCGCACCGTCGTGCTTCCCGGTTCGCTCCCAATGATCATGAGCGGGATGCGCATCGGCCTGGCCCGGGCCTGGCGCGCGGGGGTGGGGGCCGAGGCCTTCGCCGGCCTCCGGTGGGGCCTTTCGGCGGGCATCTTCGATGCCCAGGAGTTCCTGGACATCGCGTTCATGATGGTGGCCCTCACCATCCTCGGGCTCTTCGGCTACATACTCGAGAAAGTCCTCTTTCAGCCCATCGAGAGCCGCACCGTCATCCGCTGGGGCCTGATGGAGGCGATGGGCGGCCAGGACAAAAAGGTCTAGGCGGCCTCTCGCGCGCAGTCAGCAACAAGAAAGGCCCCGGAGGAATCCCCCCCGG
>JAQBZT010000130.1 GCA_027622355.1 bacterium
ACAAGCCTAAGGGGATGCTAGCAGCATCGATGATTATCCTGGCACTATTTGCCCTAAGGTTTCGCGACTCAGTCTCGGTCAAATGAAATGTCCATTCCCGCGTGAAATCCATAGTTGGTTTTGCCGTTCTCGCCCGCAACACCAAAGAGTAGTCGCCCTCCTCCCAATAGCATTGACGGTCAATCTCGGTCCGAATCTCTGTGTAAACAGGAAGGGCCGAAAAAGTCAAAAA
The DNA here is from genome assembly GCA_027622355.1 of bacterium. Lineage (NCBI taxonomy): Bacteria > bacterium. The sequence goes on from JAQBZT010000130.1 coordinate 233, forward strand.
TTGAGTGATAAAAAAATTGCTGTCCCCCGGCTGTGCCCCACCTTGTATAGTTTGAAGCACATGGTTGCTCCATTCAGCACTAATTCTCTCAGCGTGCGGGCGCAAATTATCTAGCAGCGTGAGCTCATAGAATAAGATGTTAAAAGGTTTTGGCTGGGAGGTCGAAATCATGAAACCGTGCGTCGCCTCCAGCCCTCCCTCTTTCTGGCCTGAGTAGGAAAGTCGGAGTTGCCTGAACAGGGCCCAAGTGAACTCATGCTGTGCGTTATCACTAATCCTTTTTATGGTTATGTTCATGTTTTCAACAAACAGGTCTTGATTGAACGATCTGAGGGTGCCAATGAGACCTATTGTCGGCCCGTAAGTCGAATACCCGATTTCAATCGAGCCAGTTTCATAAATGTCGATTCTCCCCTGACGAAAATATTTATTGAACACAGATATAATCCACGGCTGCGCGAGAGCAACTACAGCTACGATGAGGATGCCCCAATCCTTAAAAAATTGAAGAAAGCTGCCTGTGGGCTGAGGTGTGGGAGCGGCCATGCCGGGTGTCCTCCAATCCAGTGAGTATAATCATCGTACTATAAAAAGGGTCGAAGACGTTGATGATGCTGGGGATCTGGGAAGCTCCTCACCCCGGGACCATTTCTTCCTCCCCGTGGCTGATAAATGGTTGCCAATTGGTTACTGGCTGGACGTTGAACGCCCCCTAGGGGGCGCGCGTCCATCCAACTCCCGTCCAGTTTCATCTACTCCCCGGCCAGCCCCCGCGCCGATCGCAGGAGATTCAGGCTCTCGGTCCCGTCGCTGTGGAGCGAGGTGAGCGTGTCGCGGCAGAAGCGCTCGAGCGGAAACTCCTTCATGGTGCCGTTTCCGCCGGTCACATCGAGCGCGCCGAGCATCACCTGCACCACCGCCCGGTCAGAGTGGACCTTGAGGAGCCAGGTGTGGTTCGGGTCAAAGGGTTCCCCGCTGTCAATGGCCCGCGCCGTGTCCCAGAGGTAGCCCTCGATGGCGTGGATGTGCATGCGCATTTCGGCGAGGCGCGAGCCCACCGTCGGATGCTCGACGATGGGGCACCCGCCCTGGATGCGGCTGCGAGCGTAGTCCAGGGCGATGGCGTACATGGCCCTCGAGAGCCCCAGGCTCGTGGCGGGATAGTCCACCGCCCCCGCGAAAAGGCGTTGGGCCGCCGGCCAGGCGCCGTCCACCTCGCCGAGGCGGTGATCCGCCGGAAGGCGCACGCCCTCCACCGTGATGTCCCCGTTCGGATAGAGCCGGAAACCCAGCTTGTCATCCACGCGGGGAAAGCGGACGCCGGGCCAGTCCGCCGGGACGATGAAGAGCGTCGAGCCCTGGTGGACGGGAACCGCGCGATTCGTCCGGGCAAACACGAGCACGCACTGCGCAAAGCCGGCGAGCGACACCCACTGCTTCCGCCCGTTCAGCACCCACTCGTCTCCTTCTTGCACGGCCGAGAGCATGAGGCCGCGCCCCGGATCATCCGAGGGGATGAGGTTGTCCGAGCCCGCCGCGGGCTCGGTGAAGGCGGTGGCGAAACAGTAGGCGTCATCCTCAACGAAGGGCCGGAGAAATTTTTCCCGCTGGGCCGGGGTAGCCAAGGTGTAGAGCAGGAGGGAGGCCCGCCAGCAGGAGTAGAAGCACTTGGCCAGGCCGGGTTCGACCTCGCACATCTCCGAGAGCAGCAGCGCGCGGGTCAGGACGCCCGCCGAGAGGCCGCCCCACGCTTCCGGAAGGGCGAGGGTGCGAAGGCCGAGGCGCGAGCCCGCGCGGATCAACTCCCACGGCATACACCCCGAGGGGTCCGGGCGCCGCTCCATCTCTTTGCAAACAGGCGCCACCTCGCGCGCCATGAAATCCCGCACGGTCTCCCGCAGCAGCTGCTGAATGTCATCAAGTTCCGGTTCCGGCATCTGGAAAGCCTCGCTCCGCAGGGGGTTTCCATGGATCATACCAAAATATCCCGGATATGCGCGGCGCACTCCGCTCCCGGGGGCGAGGTCCGGATCACCCGTGAGAGGAAGCGAGCATATTTTCTTCAACGTGGCGTTCACCGAGGAAGAGGAGGCCCCCTGAACACGCTCCCGGCGGGCGGGAGAACGCTACCCAGCAGGGCCCGAATCTGCTATAAACAAAGCAAATCAACCCACCGGATTTTGAAAATCGGAATTTTCCTGGGAAGGAGAAAACCATGAAGATCGTCCTGTATGCCGACATCCACGCGCAACTCGCGCCGCTCGAAGCCGTTCTCGAGGCCGTGGAGAAGGAAAACGCCGACTGGGAGATCGTTCCCGGCGACATCGTCATGGGCGGCCCCGAACCCGGGGAGGTGATTGACTGCCTGCGGGCCCGGAAGAACTGCATCCCCCTCATGGGGAACTTCGACCGCTGGGTGGTCGAGAAAATCGACGAGCAGGACAACCCCTTCCCGGCGCGGAACGACAGCTCCCGCCTCACCCGCGAGCACCTGAACCCAGAGCAGCTCAAATGGCTCCGGGGCCTTCCCCGCTCGCTGGTCATCTCCCCCGAACCGGGCCACGACTTCCGCATCTTCCACGGAACGCCGGATGATGACGAGGGCGCTCTCCCGCTTCGCCTGACGGACGAGGAGATCATCAAGCGCCTCGGCGGGGTGAAAGAAGAGATCCTCGCGTTCGGACAGGTCCACGGCCCCTACGTGCGCAAGGTGGGCAACCAGACGCTGGTGTGCGCGGCCTCCGCGGCGGTCAACTGGGACGGCGACAACCGGCCCGCCTACCTTATCGTCGAGTACCGCGGAAACGGGGACTGGAACGTGGACATTCACCGCGTGAGCTACGACTTCGAGGCACAGGCCAAGAAAAACGAAAACAGCTGGGACCCGGGCGGTAGCAAGCAGGCGAAAACCATCCGCACCGGCGAGTTTTGGAATCCGGCCCACATGCCGCACTAGGGATTCCTCCCGGCCGGGACGAACACAAACGGGCGCTTCCCCATCTGCAGCCGGGGCGGCGCCCGTTTTTTCGGGGCGATATACTTGACGAAAGCATGTAATCCCGAAAGAAAAATATCGCCGAAAAAGGAATCACTTGGCGCACGATGGCGGCCTCGCCTTCTCCGCGCGCCTTTCTTTTAGGATTCAGCGCACTTTCAGGACGATTTTTCCGCGGACGTGCCCCTTCTTGCTCAACTCTTGCGCGGCCCCCGCCTCGGCGAGCGGCATCTCCACAATCTCCGGCGGGCGCACTGCGCCGGCCTTCATCAGTTCAATGATTCGCTCCAAGTGCGCGCGATCCCGCCCGACATTCGGCCGGATGACGGTGACATCGCTGCGCGGGGGAGAAAAACCCGCCGGCGGCGGCGCCACATGGACCAGCAGGCCCCCTGGCTTCAACACCGAAAAGCTGCGCGCGTGCACCTCTCCCCCCATGGTGTCGAACACGACATCGCAGAGAGGAGCGGCCTTCGTGAAATCCTCGCTGTTGTAGTCAATCACTTCATCCGCGCCGAGGCCGCGGACGTATTCGTGGTTCCGGGCACTCGCCGTGGCGTACACCTTGGCGTCGGCATACCGGGCGTACTGCACCGCGAAGCTCCCGACCCCTCCGGCACCCGCATGAATCAAGATATTCCCGCCGGCCTTGAGCTTGACGGCATCCTCCAGTGCCACCAGCGCCGTCAGGCCGATGAGCGCGAGCGCGGCGGCCTCTGCGTGCGAGAGAGAGTCCGGCTTCCTCGCCATGATCGATGCCTTGACGGCGATGGCCTCCGCATATGCGCCTTCCTGTCCCCGGTCGGCCACGCCGAACACCGCATCGCCCGGCGCGAATTCCTCCACGCCCGGGCCGAGCGCGCGCACCACCCCCGAAAAATCACGGCCCAGGATATGGGGAAAGGACAACTGGGCATCGCTCCGGTTGTAGCCCTCGCGCTGCTTCCAGTCAGCAGGATTCACGCTCGCCGCATGGATGTCCACGACAATTTCACCCGGGCCGGCGGCCGGATCGGGCGCATCACCCAGCTCCAGCACCTCGGGACCGCCGTAATCCTTCATCAGAATCGCTTTCATGCTCCCTCCCCGCACGCGTTTTCAGGTGAGTTTTCAGATGAATGGCCAGCATCGCCATTTCGGGCGGGGGAAGTCAACCGCGATTGACGCGCCCGGCCGGGCAAGGAAAAATCAGGAATTCATCGCTGAAATCTTTCTCGAATGCGGAGGACGGAACCATGGGAGAGCGCCTGGGATTCATCGGGTTGGGAAAAATGGGGCTGGCCCTCTCGCGGGCGCTGCTCGCGGACGGCCACGATGTCACCGGCTACGACATCAATCCCGCGCGCGGGGAGATGCTGAAGGAGGCGGGCGGCAAGCCGGCCGCCTCCGGCCGGGAGGTGGCCGAACACTCGGACATCGTGTTTTCGATCCTCCTCAAGCCCGAGCACGTCGAGGAAAACACCCTCGGACCGAGGGGCATCGCGGCAGCGGCGAAGAAGGGCCTCATCCTCGTCGAAATGAGCACCATGTATCCGACCTGGCAAAAAGAGCTGGCGAAAAAACTGGAATCCCGGGGAATCGAGATGCTCGATGCGCCGATCTCGGGCTCCCACCCCAAGGTGGACTCGCGGACCATCTCCATCATGGTCGGCGGGAAAAAAGAAATTTTCGAGCGGGTACGGCCGATTCTCGATCCCCTGGCGGTCAGCGTCGTCCACACCGGACCGAGCGGAACGGGAGCGACGATGAAAATCGTCACCAACCTTTTCGTCAATTCCTCCATGGCACTTCTGGCGGAGATGGTCCTCCTCGGGGAGCGGGCCGGGCTGAGCGAACAGACCATGATGGAGTGCCTGGGCGCGGGATCTGTGCGGGGGGCCATGCTCGAACAGGCAGCGCCGCGCCTTTTCTCACGGGATTTTGTCCCGCGCGGCGCGGTGGAAATATTCGTCAAGGACATGGGGATGGCGATCGACCTCGCCAGCGAGCACGGCTTCGAACTGCAGATCGTCAAGGCGGGCCGGAAGATGTTCCAGCTGGCCGAGGCCGCCGGCTGGGGCAAGGACGACGCCGCCCGCGTGATCGAGGTTTATGAGGGAAAGGCCGGAAATTATTCGTAAATTGGCGAACCCGGCTCCACTGCGAAAACGCGTTGACTTGGCCTTCGCCTGCCGTCATAAATAGATAATTGCGTTTCGCCGCCACTTTGACATTTTCTTTTTCTGCCGCAGAGCGCGCCAAACCGGGAGCCATTACATGAGGTTTCTATACACGATTTTCTTTGTTCTGTTCACCCTGCATCCGGCCTTTGCGGTCGAGTTGAAGAAGGAAAACCCCGACAATCCCGCTGTTCTCATGAAAACCAACCTCGGCGATGTCTATATCGAGCTTTTCCCGAAGGCGGCGCCCGAGACCGTAAAGAATTTCATCGATCTTGCGGAGGGCCGCAAAGAATTCACCGATATTAAAACGAAACAGAAGGTGAAACGCCCCTATTACGACGGGATCGTATTCCACCGGGTCATCGCCAATTTCATGATCCAGGGCGGCAGTCCGCTCGGCAACGGCATAGGCGGGCCCGGCTTCAAGTTCAAGGACGAGATCAACGCCGTCCGGATCGGTCTGGACAAACTGAAGGTCTTCGAAACGGAAGACAAAATCCATCCTTTCCTTCTCATTCGATCCCAGCCTGAGTTTCAGAGCATCGTTCTCGGTCCGCTCGTCCGAAAAATGGGAATCAAAAATCAGGAACAATTCAAAAGCCGGTTGGAGGAGATCAAGGCGAAACTGACCGTCATGACGCTGATGGAAGCCTATGAAAATCTCGGCTTCCGCTACGACAAGGAACTTCCCTCGATCGAGCCGAAAAAAGGCGCCGTCGCCATGGCGAATGCGGGGCCGAACACGAATGGCTCGGAATTTTTCATCAACCTCAAGGACACCCCCTGGCTCGCCGGGAAACATACCGTTTTCGGAAAAGTAATCCAGGGAATGAGCGTCGTCGAGAAAATCGGCGAAACTCCCGTGAATCCTGCGTTAAAACCGCTCAAGGACATGAAAATCATTTCCATCCGGGTTGTAAAGTAGGGGGTACTGTTAGATCTCGCTCCGGTGCTCGAGGGACTGGGAAAGCGTCAACTCATCGGCGTACTCGAGGTGGCTTCCCATCGGCAGGCCGCGGGCCAGCTGGGTGACCCGCACCCCGAGCGGTTTGAGCACCTTGGCGAGATAGAGCGAGGTGCCCTCGCCCGCCATGCTCGGGTTCAGGGCCAGAATCACTTCTTTCACCCCGCCTTTTTTGATGCGATCGACCAGATCGCCGATCGTCAAATCCTCCGGCCCGACGCCGTCAAGGGGCGAAATCACCCCCATGAGGACGTGAAACTTTCCCCGGAAATCCCCCGCCCGCCCGATGGCGAAAACATCGGCTGGCTCTTCCACCACGCAGAGGGTCGCGGGGTCGCGCTCCGCGCAGACGCCGCAAGCCTCGCCGCCGGCTATCCCCTCCACCAGGATGTGGCAGGTGGGGCACAGTCCTACCCGATCATGCAGGGTGCTGCACGATTTCGAGATCGCCTTCGCGGCCTCCGGATCCTTCGAGAGCAGATGAAAAACAATCCGCTGCGCGCTCTTCGGCCCCACGCCGGGAAGCCGGCGGAAAGCCTCGATGCAGGCCCGGATGGCGGGAAACTGGTTTAAAGGCACAGACGAATACCCCTCTCAGGCGGGCTTCCACCTCATCTCAATCCGGGAATGGAAAAGTAAATATACAGCATGGCGATGATGACCAGCGCCACCACAAGCGGAAGCACCACCATCTCGCCCAGATCCCACCGGTGGCCGCAGACCGGGCACCGGTGATGGACGAACGCCTCGCGCTTGCCGCGGTGGCCGCATTTTCCGCAAAGCGCGGTCTCCAACCGTGCCCCGCAGCTTCGGCAAACGGGATCGCGATGCGCCACGGGTGCCTGGCAGTTTCCACAACGAAGGCCCGTCCCCCTGCCCGTTCCCGAGGAAGCCATGCGCCAAACCGCCTTTAAAAGAGTCCCGGAATTCCCAGTCCGCCAGTCAGCTTTTTCATCTCCTCCGCGAGCATATTTCTTCCCTTCTTCGCCGCCTCGTTGCAGGCCGCGCGGACCAGATCCTCCAGCATCTCGACATCGTTGGGATCGACAGCCTGCGGCTCTATCTTCACCGAGAGAATATCTCCCGCGCCGTTCGCCCTGACCGTCACCATCCCGCCCCCGGCGCTTGCCTCGACTTCGCGCGCTCCAATCTCCTCCTGAATCTTGGCCATCTTCTCCTGCATCTGGCGCGCTTGCTTCATCAGGTTGCCCATACCGCCTTTCAACATCATTCCTCTCCCTGTCTGTATCGCCGCAAAGGGACCTCGCTGCTATTGGCCGCCGGAAGTGTTCCTGTTTCGCGCCCGAAGAGAGCGGATATTCATGATCTGACCGTTGAACATGTCCACGACTTCTTGAACAACAGTCTCCTCCTCCTTGCGGAACCGGTTGCCGGCGGGGGACGACGCCTCCGGAGCGGAGATGGTTTCTGCCTTCTCCCTGAAATGCACTTTCACCGACCAGGAGGAGTGGGAGGCGAAAAAAGATTCAATGGATGCGGCCGCCTCCTGCAGAAGGCCTCTGGCGGGCGCGTGGCCGTTTCCCGGCGGAAGAGTGAACGAGATGCGCTCGGGCTCGCTGAGGTCAACTTCCGTCTCTTGCACCACCGCCTGCTGGGAGTGGCGGAGG
>JAQBZT010000131.1 GCA_027622355.1 bacterium
GGGCCGGCGGTCGGGGGCGGTTCGTATTCAAGTTTTGTCATACAGGGGGTGCGCGGAAGATGGAGCAGGCCATTTTTGGAGCGGGTTGTTTCTGGGGGGTGGAAGCGGCCTTCCGCAAGGTGGAGGGCGTATCCAGGACGGCGGTGGGCTACTCGGGCGGTATCGCCGATGACCCCAACTACAAGCAGGTCTGCTCGGGCGCGACGGGACACGCCGAGGCGGTCCTGGTGGAGTTCGAGCCGGAGCAGGTGGGCTACGAGGATCTCCTGGAAATCTTCTGGGGCCTGCACGATCCGACCCAGTTCAACCGCCAGGGTCCCGACGTCGGCACCCAGTACCGCTCGGCGATCTTCTATCTCTCGCCCGAACAGCAAAAGGCGGCGAGCGCATCGAAGAAAGCGCTGGAGGAGTCCGGCCGCTTTTCACGCCCCATCGTTACGGAGATTACGCCCGCCTCTGAATTTTGGATGGCGGAGGACTATCACCAGCAGTACTTTGAGAAGATGGGGGTGTTTCACTAGGAGGCACCGCCTGGTAGCCCCAACGGGAATTGAACCCGTGTTTCCGGCTTGAGAGGCCGGCGTCCTAACCGCTAGACGATGGGGCCGAGCGGTGCATGATGCAGGAGGCAAGGGATTTTCTCCCCAGAACGGGCCGACTATAGCTTTCGCCACCGGTGGCGTCAACCCGGATTTCCGTCGAGCCAAGTCTCATGTATTTTCTGGATATTTTATCTTAAGTCATTGTATTTAATTTATTTTACCTCAAAAATTTGAATCCCCCTCTGGCCCTCCGGGAGCGAAGATTGGCGAGTCCTCCTGATGCCGTTTTGACCGTTCTTCTCTATTCCTCACTGGCCGCCCTCGTGGCGGCGGCGGGCGTGCTTCCGTTCGCGGTCCGGGCCCAGGTGCCCATGCGCTGGCTCGGGTGCGCCTATGCGCTGGCCTCGGGCTTCATGCTGGGGGCCGCCTATATCCTCATGGCCGAGGGTCTCCGCTCGATGGCCACCCTGCCCACGATTCTGGGCGCCGGCCTGGGGGTGGGCTACACCTTCTGGATGCACTCCTACTCGGGGACGGGGGAGATCGAGACGCTGCCGGATGAAGCCGTAGGCGCCATCGAGGGCTACAAGCTGATACTTCTCTCCGCGCTTCACTCGGCCTCCGAGGGCGTGGCCATCGGGGTGGGCATGGCGGTGAGCCTGCGGCTGGGGATTTTCCTGGCCCTCGCCCTCGCGGTGCACAACATCGCCGAGGCGATGGGGTTGACGGCGGCCCTGCGGCTGCGCCGCGTATCGCTCAAGGAATCGGCGGGCCTTTGCATCATTTCCGATGTGCCGATGGTGATGATGGCGATCGTCGCCTATGCGATCGTCGCGGCGGCCCCGTTTTTGCTTCCCTGGGTGCTCGGCCTCTCGGCCGGCGCCCTGATGTACCTCGTCCTGACGGAGCTGCTTCCCGCCAGCTACCACCAGGCGGGGAGCGGGCGCGTCGCCGTGCTGGTGAGCCTCTCGGCGGGCGGCATCGTCATGGCGGAAGGTTTGCTGGGCATGCTGGTTCGATAGGGGGCATTCAGGTGACACCGGTTCTTCTGGTCTTTTTCTACGGCGCGATCACCGCCCTGGCCACCGGCCTGGGGGCGCTGCCCTTCCTTTTCGTCCGGCAGGTCTCCTACCGGATGGTCGCCTTCGCGAACGCATCGGCGGCGGGGCTGATGCTGGGCGCGAGCTTCGGCCTCATCCTCGAGGGGACGGGCCACGGCGCGACGCAGACGCTCATCGGGGGCGCGGCGGGGGTTTTGTTCATCTCCATCGCCCACCACTTCCTCCACGATCTGGACGTGGGATTCGGGAAGCTCCGCGGCGCGGGCGCCCGCCAGATCGTCCTCATCATCGCGGTGATGACGGTACATTCGTTTTCCGAGGGGGTGGCGGTCGGAGTGGCCTTCGGCGGCGGGCAGCGGCTGGCGGCCCTCATCACCATCGCCATCGCCGTCCACAACATCCCCGAGGGGCTGGCGATCAGCGCGGTGATGCGCCCGAAAGGATCTTCCGTTCTCTCGTGCGCCCTCTGGAGCGTTTTTTCCTCACTGCCCCAGCCCCTCATGGCAGTGCCCGCCTTTTTGTTCGTCGAGGCGTTCCGGCCCGTGCTGCCCTACGGCCTGGGCTTCGCCGCGGGCGCGATGGTCTTCATGGTCTTTCTCGAGCTTTTGCCCGAGGCCTACGAAAAGGCGAGCCGCCCCGCCGTCGGCCTCATCGTCAGCCTGACGCTCGGGCTCATGATCCTCTTTCAGCGCTACATCTGAACACGACTCGGTAATGGGTCAGTTTGCTTGTATTTCTTGTCATTCCGAGCGCCGGAGGCGCGAGGAATCTGCTTTTCCACAAGCAGATTCCTCGGTCGCTACGCTCCTTCGGAATGACACCGCGGGTCCATTGTGCAAATAGACCCACTGCCCGCTACGCCTCCCGCGTGATGATGACCTTGCCGAGCTGCTTTCCCTCGTCCACGTAGCGGATGGCCTCCTGATAGCGGGAGAGGGGAAAGGTCCGGTCGATGTGGGCGCGGATCCTCCCGCTCTCGGCGAGGGACATCGCCGCCTCGAACTCTTCGGGTCGCGCCATCGTGGAGCCGAGGAGGGAGGCCTGCTTGAAGAAGAGCACCCGCAGGTTGATGCCGTCCACGATCTGTCCCGAGCTGCCGCCCACGAAGGCGATCCGCCCGTTCTGGGCGAGGCACTCGATGCTCAGGGGGAACGTGGCGGTCCCCACGTTGTCGATGACGACATCGGCGCCGCGCCCCCCGGTGGCCGCCTTCACCGCCTCGGCGACGTTCTCCTCGCGGTAGTTGATTCCGATCTCGGCGCCGAACGCGCGGGCGAGCTCGAGCTTGCGCGGCTCCGAGGAGGTGACGATGACCCGGGCGCCGGAGATGACGGCGAGCTGCAAGCCGAAGAGGTTCACGCCGCCCCCGATGCCGTGGATGAGCACGGTTTCGCCGGGGCCGACCTCGGCGCGGGTGACGACCTGGCGGTAGGCGGTGCAGAGGGCGAGGGGAAAGGCGGCGGCATCCTCGAAGGACATCCGGGCGGGCTTGGGGCGCAAGTTCGCCGCGGCGAGAACGATGCACTCGGCGTGCGTGCCCTCGCAGCCGGCGCCGACGATGCCGAAGCCCGGCCGGGTCGGATCGCCGAGGTTCGGGTTGATGATGACCTCGTCCCCTTCCTTGAGCGAGACGCCATCGCCGGCGGCCTCGATCACCCCCGCGCCGTCCGCCCCCATGGTGTGGGGTTTCGGGTGCTGCACCATCCCGGGGGTGCACTGGTAGATGTCGGTGTGGTTGATGCCCGAGGCCCGGAGCCGGACGCGTGCCTCGCCGGGCCCGGGTTCGGGGGTGGGAACTTCGCCGTACTTCAGACCTTCGATTCCGTCGCTGCCTTGTACTGTGATGGCTTTCATGGGGACTCCCTCAAAAGATGATGATTGATCAGACGAATCTTTTCGGGTCAAAGGGCGCCGGATCGAAGGGCGGCGGCGCGCCGCAGATGAGCGCGGCGGCGAGCTCGACGCTCGCCGGTGCCGGCCCGATGCCCGATGGGCCATGGCCGGTGCAGAAGAAAAGCCCCTCCAGCGCGCCCGCCCCGATGGCGGGGAGGCCGTCGGCGCAGAAGGGGCGGAAGCCGGTCCACATCTCGGAGATGGCGAGATTTTCGATGGCGGGGATCACCGCCATCCCGGCGGAAAAAAGCCAGGAGAGCCCGCCCACCGTGTGGCGGGGGTCCTCGCCCGCAAACTCGCGGGTGGCGCCGATGATGAGTCTTCCGTCCGTCCGGGGGACGAAGTAGGGATCGTTGTTCGTCAGGAGAACGTGGCGCAGGGAGATGGCGCGCGCATCGAGGGCGAAGATCTGCCCCTTTTGCGGCGTGACGGGCAGGCGCGGCAGGGCGCCCGCGATGGCGGGGCTGCCGGTTCCGGCGCAGATGACGGCGCTCTCCGCCGCGATCGTCTCCTCCTGGATGCGGAGCCCGCGAAAGCGCCCTCCCTCCGCGATCACCTCGCGGACGAGCGCCCCCGTGCGGATGGCGACGCCCTGCCTGCGGCAGGCGATCTCCAGCGCCTGGGCCAGCCGCCGGGTGTCCACGCTTCCTCCCTCGAGAAGAAGGGCGCCTGTGAGGGCGGGGGAGAGGGCGGGTTCGGCCCCGCGCAGCTCGTCTGCGGAGAGCCACTCGGTCTTTCCCCATTTCTTCCGGGCCGGATCGCTCTGAAGCTGCGCCGCTTCCCTTTCAGTGAGGGCGAGGAGCAGCGCCCCGCTCTCGCGGTACTCGGGGTCCAGCCCGCTCTCCTCGTTGATCGCGGCCGCCAGCTCCGGCCAGCGGGCTGATGACCTCTCCCGAAGGAGCAGGCCCGCCTCCCCGCCGCGCTCGGCCACCCCGCTCGTCCCGAAGCGCGAGATGATGCCCGCGGAGGCCCATGTCGCGCCCCCGCCCGGACGATCCTTTTCCAGGAGGGTGACCTTGCGGCCCGAACGGGCCAGCTCCCGGGCGATGAGCAGCCCGATCACCCCTCCGCCGACGACCAGGGTGTCCGTCATTTTCTCCCCGTTTTTGTTGCTGTTCCTTGCCGAGACCTTACGGTTTTTGGATGAAAAATTCCATCAGGGAGTGAAGGTTGATCTATTCGGCGAAGAGCCCGTCCGGGCGCTGCACGAGCCCGATCTCCTCCCCCGGCGCGAGCGCCCTCGCCGCGCGGACGAGCACCGTCCGCCGGCCGTGTTCGGCCTCGCCTTCGGCCAGGCCGAAATAAAGGGGCGGGTCGAATCCCGCCGGCGGGGTGTGGAGGGTGGTGGCCGCGCGGATGACGCCCCGCCGCGGAGGGGGCGCGCCGATGGGGACCCAGCCTTGCGCGGCCGAGGCGTCCTCCGGCGGGGGCGGGGTGTCCTCCGGCGGGGGGGCGTCCTCGCTCTCGATGATGGTGACCAGGTTGTTGGTGGCGAGACCGCCCATGCTCAGGGCGATGCCCCGGCGGGGCGGCTGGCCCGCCCGGATGCCGTCCCGGCCCAGCTGCCGGTGCAGTTCGACCACCTGCGCCAGCCCGGATGCGCCGATGGGGTGTCCCCGCGAGATCAGGCCGCCCGAGGCGTTGACGGGCAGCGCGCCTCCGATCTCAATCCTTCCCGACCGCAGGGCGTCTCCGTAGCCGCCGGGAGGAAACAGGCCGAGGTCCTCGGCGGAGAATATCTCGATGACGGTGAAGGCGTCGTGCACTTCGGCGATGTCCATGTCGCCGGGACCGGCCCCGGCCATGCGGTAGGCGGCCCGGGCCGCGCGGCGGTTCGCCTCGAAGGAGATCATGGAGCGGCGGCGCGAGAGCGCCTGGGTGTCGGTGGCATGGCCCAGACCCGCGATCCGGTGCGGCGCCCGGCGCGATGTCAGGAGCATCGCGGTCGCCCCGTCCGATATCGGGCCGCAGTCGAACAGGCGCAGCGGCGTGGAAACGAAGCGGCTCGCCGCATGGTGTGCCAGGGTGATTGGCCGGCGGAACTGGGCATACGGGTTGTGGGCGCCGTTTCCCCTGTTCTTGACCGCGATGCGGCCCCTGAGGTCTTCCCACTCGGCATCGCCGATGCCGCGCTGCCGGCGGTAGTACTCGGAGACGAGCGCGGCCAGCGCGACCATCGTGGCGCCCATCTGGCGCTCGGAGCGGTCGATCATCCGGGCGAGGCGGGCGGTGACGTCCGACGTGCTCTGTTGGCTCTCCTTCTCGCCCCCCAGAACCAGCACGGTTTCGTAGCGGCCGGAGAGGATCGCGAGGCAGGCGCTCTGGAGGGCGGCGGCCCCTGTGGAGGATGCGGTCTCGACCCGCCAGGCGGCGGCGCCGGTCAGCCCCAGATGATCGGCGATGAGGCTGGCGGAGTTTCCCTCGTCGAGGAATTCCGCGGGATTGAGCATGCCGACCACGACGGAGTCCACGTCCTCGCGGGTGATGCCGTGCGGGCGCGCTTCATCGAAGGCTTCGGCGGCCGCCTCTTCCATGAGCAGCTGCATGCGCTCGGCCCGTTTTCCGAAGCGCGTCATGCCGCCGCCCGCGATGAATATTCCCATGCAGTTTTCCGCCTCCCGGTTCGAATCTTTCGACTCACATCATTCGCCAAAAGTGGTACCCGTCGAAGGTGGGGGCGTCAACCGAGTGGGCGCTTCAGGAGGAGGGGGGCGTGAGTGGTGCTGCCGGATGGGATACAGGTATAATCCGGAAAATGGTGAATTTTCTCTCCTCAGTCGGGTCCGGCGAGTTGATGGCCGCCGGATCTACTTTTTTGTACGGCGCCTGCCTCGTCAGCCTGCGCCAGGGCATGCGGACCGGCACCCCGCTGGCGGCCGTTCTCATCATTCACGGGCTGGTGAGCGCCGGGGCGCTCGGCTACTCCCTTTACGACGGCTCGATGGCGAACTCGACCCTCCCGCCCCTCCTTTGGTTCGCCGCCCTGGGCATCATGGGTCAGGGGGTGGGGACTTTTACCCATTTCATCGGTATCGAGCGGATGGGGGTGAGCCGGGCCACCCTGGTCCAGGCCTCCACCCCGATCTGGGGGGTGATCCTCGCGGTGAGCATCCTCGGCGAGCGCCCCTCGATCTGGGTCGTCATGGGGACCGTTTTCATCGTCACCGGCGTGACTCTTTTCGCGTTCCGGGAGGGCGGGCGGCAGCGGGAGCGTTTCGCGGTCTGGTTCCGCGGGGAGTTGATCTTTCCCCTTATCTCCTCGGTGGCCTATGCGATGCTGCCGGTGTTCTCGAAATTCGCCTTCGCCTATCAGCGGACGCCGATCCTCGGCCTGGGGGTTGCCTTCGCGTCCGGGAGCCTGGTGCTCCTGATGGTGCGGCCGCTTCTGCCGGGGGGAGGACGGATCCGGGTGAAGCCAGCCGGCGCGCGATGGTTCGCCCTGGCGGGCCTGTTCAACCTGTTTGCGGCTTCTCTCTACTGGAACGCGCTGATGATCGGCCAAATCTCCTCGGTGCTCCCCTTGAGCCGCTTGTATCCCTTATGGGTGGTTATTTTCAGCGCGGTGTTTCTCGGCGGGCTCGAGCGGATCACGCTGCGGGTCGTCCTGGCCGCCTTGCTGGTGGTGGCCGGCGGAGTGCTGATCACGGTGAGCGCCGGGTAAGGGCACCTTGCCGCTTTTATTTTGTAATTAAATGAAAAATAAAGGATTATATGAACTATCTCCCGCCCGGAGCTTCCCGTTTTTTTTCGCACCCCCTTGATTTTTTGTATGTTGGCGGAATTATGCCCATATGCTATATTGCCTTTTTTGGTGCCCGGGCAATTTGCGATCGGCGCAATCGGCGGGCATCAGCTTGCATCTGCAGGAGATTAAGAAATTGGCACAGGGAACAGTAAAGTGGTTTAATGACGCAAAGGGTTTTGGATTCATTTCACAGGAAGATGGAGATGATGTTTTCGTCCACTTTTCTGCAATTCAGTCGGAGGGTTTTAAATCCTTGAGCGAGGGGGACCGGGTGACGTTTGACATCACCCAGGGACCGAAAGGACCCCAGGCTCAAAATGTCATGAAGGCGTAGCTCAAGGAAAGACGAAAGACATCGCAGAGCGGCGGCCGGAAACGGCCGCCGCTTTTTTTTGCGGCCCCATTTTCGACAGCGCAGAAAGAGGCGCATTGACGGGGAGCGGCCGGGTTTTCTAAAGTGCGGGGAGATCCGCTGCCATTCTCCATCGCCGCGAGGGAAGCCATGGCCATCGAAGCCCTATCGTCCTTCGATCTGATGATGGAGGAGCGGATTTCCGCCATCACGGAGGCCTGCACTGTCTGCGGAAAGTGCTTCGAGGCCTGCTCCATGCTTCCCTACACCGACCTCGGCGGGGCCGACCCGGAGGCGGCGGTGAAATCGGTCGTGGACATCATCAACGGCAGGCCGCATGCGCCGGAGGGCGCGGCCTGGGCCGAGGCCTGCCAGAAGAGC
>JAQBZT010000132.1 GCA_027622355.1 bacterium
TCTTTCGTCCCCAGCGTACCGAAGAGGAGATAGGCGCCCGTCTGCCGCGCGGTTTCCACGATCCGGGCCTTCAGCCGGGGCTGCTCGGAGTAGATGAAGGGGGCAGCCGCCTCCGGCCAAACGATAAGCGGCGGCGCCGAAAGGCCGCTCCTCGGAAACCCCTTGGCGATCGTGTGGGATATGGCTTCGTGCGTCTGCAGGATTTTGAGTTGCCGGCCGGGGGGCCACTTCTCTCCCTGGTCGGTGTTTCCCTGGACGATCCCCACCAGACGCTGCGCGGAGGGCGCGGGCGTCGTGGAGAGTTCCGCCAGCCGCAGATAGCCGTACCCCAGAACCAGCACCGAGAGAATGGCGGTTCCACTCACGACCCAAAACGGCGAGCGGTGCGGGTGGCGGAAGAAATGCCAGACCGCGGCGTTCACGGCGACGATGAAAAACGAAACGCCGTAAATCCCGACCAGATCGGCGATCTGCACCACCGGGAGAACCCGGTACTGGCTGTAGCCCAGCAAAGCCCACGGGAATCCCGACAGAAAGTACGCGCGGATCAGCTCCAGCGAAACCCACATCGGCGCGGCGAGGAGGCAGACCAGCAGCCCGTTGCCCCGGCCGATCATGACGAGGCCATACGCGAAGAGCCCGACATAGACCCCCATGTAGGCGGCCAGCACCAGCGTAATGAGCCACGCAAGCACAGGGTTCAGGCCGCCGTAGCTGACCATGGTGATCTTCACCCACCAGATGATGATGGCATAGGCGATCAGCCCTGTGAGAAAACCCAGCGCAAATCCCTCGTGGGGCCTCTTGCGGTCCAGCGACCACAGCAAGGGCACGAGCGCGATCCACGCCAGCGCCTCGAAGCGGAACGGCGGAAAGAGGGACCCCAGAAACAGGCCGGAGAGAACCGCATAGCCCACATCGCGCCCTGTCAATTTTCCGCCTCCGCCTTTTCGCTCGCCTCGGACGACACTCCCATGTGCTCCCGGAAAGAGTGAACGATCTTGGGAGTGATCCCCTCCACGGCGAGCAGGGCCTCATCCGCCGCCGCCAACACTCCCCGCAGACTGCCGAATGTACGGAGCAGCGCCCGCTTTTTCTTGGGGCCAAGACCCGGAACATCGTCGAGGCTGCTCCGAATCTCCCCGCGGGTCCGCTGCGTCCGGTGAAACGTGATGACGAAGCGGTGCACCTCATCGCGGATCCGCTGCAGCAGGAGTTTCTCCGGGCTGCCCTCCCGCATTCGCACCGGGGCGCTCCGCCCCGGCAGGAATATTACGTCATGATCCGCCGGGTTGTCCGCCGTCTTTCCCTTCGATATGGCACACAGGAAAACATCGGCCACCCCCACGTCCTCGAGGGCGGCGGCGGCGGCGGAAAGCTGGCCCTTTCCCCCGTCGATCAGGAGCAGGTCGGGCAACGGCTTTCCCTCGTTCACCAGGCGCTCCATGCGGCGGGAGACGATCTCGCGCATCGAGGCGAAATCGTCCGCGGCGCCGCTGACGGTGCGGACCTTGTACCTCCGGTAGCCGTCCTTGAGCGGCCTGCCCTCCTTGAAGGTCACGCTCGCGCCCACGATATGGCTTCCGTGAAGGTTCGACACATCGAAAGCCTCGATGCGGCGCGGCAGTTCCTCCATCTCCAGCGCCGCCCGCATCGCCTCCAGCGTCGTCTGGTCCTTCTCGATACGGGCGTCTTCGGTCTCCATGTCCTGGCCGGCGTTTTCGCAAGCCATCTCGACGAGTCTTTTTTTCTCGCCCCGCCGCGGAGTGAGGACCGTACACTTTCTCCCCCGCCGATCCGAGAGCCAGTCGGCGATGACCTCCCGGTCGGCCGGTTCCGCCGGAAGGAGTATCTCGTCGGGAAGCTGAACCTTGTCGCGGTAGTACTGCTTCACGAAAGAGGAGAGCACCTCCTCGTCCGGCATGCCGCCCCTGGCCGCGACCGAGAGGTGCTGATCCCCCAAAAGCCTTCCGCCGCGGATGAAGAGCAGGCGCAGGAACGCCCGATCGCTCTCCCGGTTCAGGCCAACCACGTCCTGATCGATATTTTTCAGAGAAACGATCTTCTGGTTCTCGGTAAGACGCTCCAGCGACTGAATCTGATCGCGGATGCCGGCGGCGGCCTCGAAGCGCATGGCGTCCGAGTGCGCCTTCATCTCGGCCTGCAGGCGATCGATCAGGTTCTTGCTTCGGCCGGAGAGAAAATCCACCGCATCGCGAATCGAACTGATGTAATCCGCATGGCTTTGGAGGCCGTCGCAGGGCCCGAGGCACTGCCCCATCTGAAAGTAGAGGCATCTTTGGGCCGACTTGTCCTCCAGCCCGCCCGTGCAGGCACGGATGCGGAAGGTTTTCTGCATGAACCGGATGGTGCGTCGAATGCCCCCCGCCGCCGGAAAAGGCCCCATGTAGGAGGCGCCGTCCGAACCCGGGCGCCGCACGATGCTCAGCCGCGGCCACTCCTCATCGGTGCTGATTTTCAGGTAGGGGTACTGCTTGTCGTCGCGGAGAATGACATTGTGCTTCGGCTTGTACTTCTTGATGTAGTTGCTCTCGAGGATGAGGGCCTCGATCTCGTTCGAGGTGACTACCGTGTCGATGGCGGCGATATCCTCGACCATCTTGGCGATCCAGGGCCCCCGCCCGGGATTTTTGCCGAAATAGCTGCGCACCCGGCTCCGGAGGCGCACCGCCTTGCCGACGTAGAGGACCTGTTCCTTGGCATTCTTGAAGATGTAGATGCCGGGCTTATCGGGGAGGGCGCGCAGCCTTTCGGGCGAGATGGCGCTCCGTGCTTGTGGCCCCGCGGATTCCGCGTTTGTATGCGTCAGGCCCATCGGCTATACCTTCACCCCGAGCCGGCGGCGCTCGATATCGAGAATCTGATCGCGGAGCTCCGCAGCCCGCTCGAATTCGAGCCGCTGGGCCGCCTCGCGCATCTGCGCCCGGAGCTTCTCCAGCGCCGCTCCGTTCGTCTCGCCGTAAGTGGCTGCCTCCTCGGCGACCGAGGGAATTTCGGGGTAATCCCGCTCCCAGACGCTTTCGAGGAGCTGGTCCATCTGGCGGGAGATCGAGCGCGGGGTGATGCCGTTCTCTAGGTTGTAGGCTATCTGGATCTTGCGCCGCCGCTCCATTTCCCCGATCGCCCGCCGCATCGAATCCGTCACCCGGTCGGCGTACATGATGACGCGGCCGTTGATGTTCCGCGCGGCGCGACCCGAGGTCTGGATCAGCGCGGTTTCCGAGCGCAGAAAACCCTCCTTATCCGCATCCAAAATCGCCACCAGGGAAACTTCGGGGAGATCCAGCCCTTCGCGCAGAAGGTTGATCCCGATCAGCACGTCGAACTCACCGGCCCGAAACTCGCGGATGATCTTCACCCGCTCGAGCGTATCGATGTCGCTGTGCATGTAGCGGACCCGAACATCGAGGTCCCGGTAATACTCCGTCAAGTCTTCGGAGAAGCGCTTCGTCAGGGTAGTCACCAGGATACGCTCATCCTTCTTCGACACTTTCCGCACCTCATCGAGCAAATCGTCCACCTGGCCCTGCACGGATCGTATCTCGATGGGCGGATCGATCAGACCCGTGGGCCGGAGAATCTGCTCCACGATAAGGCCGCCGCTCTTCTCCAATTCATAGGGGCCGGGCGTCGCGGAAACGTAGAGGACGTTCCCCGCCCGCTCCTCGAACTCCTCGAAGCTGAGCGGGCGGTTGTCGAGCGCCGAGGGGAGGCGGAAGCCGTACTCCACCAGAGACTCTTTCCGCGATCGGTCGCCGCGGTACATGGCCCGGAGCTGCGGAATGGTCACGTGGCTCTCGTCAATGATGATGAGATGATCCCGCGAGAAATACGAAAGCAGCGTCGCCGGCGGATCGCCCGGATAGCGGCCGTCCAGATGCCGGCTGTAGTTTTCCACTCCCGGGCAGTAGCCCACCTCGCGGAACATCTCCAGATCGTGGAGCGTCCGCTGCTTGAGCCGCTGGGCCTCCAGCTCCTTCCCGGCCAGCTCCAGCTCGGCGGTCCGCTCCCAGAGCTCGGCCCGAATGCTTTCGATGGCGCGGGCCAGCCGCTCCTCGGGTGTGATGTAGTGGCTGTTCGGATAGATATCGATCTGATCGAGGCGCCGGATCACTTTCCCTCGTATGGGGTCGATCTCGCTGATGGCGTCCACCTCATCGCCGAAGAACTCGACGCGAATGGCCTCCTCCTCCTCGTGCGCCGGAAGGATTTCCACCACATCGCCACGGGCCCTGAAGTTCGCCCGCCGCAGTTCGATATCGTTCCGCTGATACTGAATCCGGACGAGCTGCGTCAGCAGTTCATCCCGGTCCATCTTCTGTCCGCGTTCCAGATAAATATGAAGGCCCTGGTAATCCTCCGGGGAGCCCAGGCCGTAGATAGAGCTCACGCTGGCGACCACGACCACGTCGCGGCGGGTAAGCGCCGAGCGAGCAGCCGAGTGGCGCAGCCGATTTAGCTCATCGTTGATGGAGGCGTCTTTCTCGATATAGGTGTTCGTCGTCGGGACGTAAGCCTCGGGCTGGTAGTAGTCGTAGTAGCTGACAAAGTACTCGACGGCACTTTCGGGGAAAAACCGTTTCAGCTCGTTGTAGAGTTGTGCCGCCAGCGTTTTGTTGTGGGCAATGACGAGGGTGGGCTTGCCGAGGCGCTCGATGACGTTGGCCATGGTGAAGGTCTTCCCCGAGCCCGTGACGCCGAGAAGCACTTGGTGGTGCAATTCCTGCTCGAAATTCCGCACAAGCGCCTCGATGGCCTGGGGCTGATCCCCGGTGGGGGCATATTCGGAATGAAGCCGATAAGAATTCATGCAGAGATGAAAACCTCTTCCAGGAAACCTGATTTAAGGGGCCAGGGCGCGATAGCCCAAGATCAGTCTAACCGAATGGCCGGCGGGGATAAAGCGGCAGAAAATCAGGTACGGATGGGATGGATATATTTTTCCCAGCCAGTGTGGATATCCCCCAGCAAGTGGGGACTCATCCACTCGGGACAGGAGAACTGCGGCTTTCCGGGAAGGCGCACCAGCCCCATTCCGATCTCGTCCAGGAAGTGGTTCCCCTTCCGGGTGTTGCACGGGCGGCAGCAGCAGACCACATTCTCCCACGTGGTTTTCCCGCCCCGGGACCGGGGCACGATGTGATCGATGGTGAGCTGACCGCCGGTCTGGCCGCAGTACTGGCAGGTGAAAACATCGCGCCGGTAAATGTTCTTCTTGCTGAAGGGCACCCTTCCGTACCGGCGGACCTTCACGTACCGAAGAAGCCGAATCACAACCGGCACGCGAACTTCCATGTGCTCGCTCCGCACCTGCACGCCGTCGACCGCGAGGGTCTCCGCCTTTCCGAGGACCATCATGCGGATGGCCCGCCGCGCATTGCAGACGTTGATCGGCTCGAACGTCCGATTCAGCACCAAAACCCGAATCTGCTCCATCCAGGCACCCCTTTCCCGGTGAAAGGCAATCCGGGACATATTTTTTGGGAATCGCTCCCCCGTTGTCAATGATCCGGTTCATTGCCCTCTGCGGCCCGTGGGTACTATAATCGACCGTTTCCACCCCTTCGGTGGACTGCAATGCCGCCAGACGATTGGCCGAGTTCAAACCCAAGGATACCCGGTTCCGTGGCTGCCCCCTCCAAACCGTTGAAACGGCGAAAACTGCTTGTCTTCCTCATCGCGCTGGCCATTTTGGGCGGTAGCGCCATGGGCGCGGGCTATACCTACATCTTCGACTTCCCCGAACTCGAGTACCTGACCAACTACCAGCCGAGCACGGTCACCCGCGTGTTCAGCCGAAACGGAAAGGTGATCGCCGAGTTCTACCGGGAAAGAAGGATTCCCATCTCTTTGGCGAAAATCCCCGTACGGCTCCGGCAGGCCTTCCTCGCGATCGAGGACAACCGATTCTACGAACACCCCGGCGTGAGCTACCCCGACATCCTTCGCGCATTCGTGCGAAACCTGCGCGCCGGGAAAAAAGTACAGGGCGGGAGCACCATCACCCAGCAACTCGCAAAGGTCATCTTTCTCACGCCCGAGCGCACCTACCGGAGAAAGATCCGAGAAGCGATTCTGGCACTTGAAATCGAACGCCGCTTTACGAAGGACGAGATTCTTGAGTTCTATTTCAACCAAATCTATCTGGGGAGCGGCGCATACGGCGTCGAGGCCGCTGCACGGATTTACTTCGGGAAGAGCACCGCACAGCTGACCCTGGCCGAAATGGCCCTCATCGGCGGGATGCCCAAGGCACCCGCCCGGTCCAATCCGCGCCTGCACCCCGAAGCCGCCCGCCAGAGAAGGAATCTGGTGCTCCGGCGCATGCGGGAGGCCGGCTACATCACCCCGTCCCAGGAAGCGGCTGCGGTCGAGGAATCCATCCGCCTCGTTCCGCCGCTGAACAGCATCGTCCCCGAGGCCGCTTATTTCACCGAGATGCTCCGAAAACGGCTCGAGAAAAGATACGGACAGGCCCTCTATCAGGGCGGGCTGCAGGTGCACACCACCCTCGACCTCAAGCTTCAGAAAACGGCGCATAAAAATTTTCTCAAGGGAATCGAGAGCGCCAACGCCCTCCGCGGCTTTCTTCCGGCCGGCAGCCGGCGAAACCGCCCCCCCCGCCTGGGGGACGGATTCCAGTTCTACGTCTCCGAAATCAAGGACAAAATCATTCGCGGAAACATCGGCGGGTATGAGGCGGAAATGACGATTCCCCCCGATGCGAGCACCCTGAATCTGCGGGAGGGGGATCTGGTTCTCGGAAGGGCCGTCAAGGTGGATCGCCTTCGGAAAACCATGAGTCTCGTGTGGGAAATCAGCATCCAGGGCGCCGTCGTCGCCCTCGACCCCGCCACCGGCGCCATCCAGGCCATGGTGGGTGGGACCAACTTCCGGCGCTTTCAGTTCAACCGCGCCGTCCAGGCCCAGCGCCAGCCCGGCTCCGCCTTCAAACCCATCATCATGGCGGCGGCGCTGACGATGGGCTACACCCCCTCCCACATCCTGATGGACTCCCCCTTCGTCCGGCGCCTTCCGGGAACCGAGAAGGCCTGGAAGCCGCGCAACTACTCCAACAAATTCTACGGCCCCGTGACCTTGCGCGACGCGCTCGTGAAATCCCTGAACCTGGCCACCATCAAACTGCTGGAACAGGTCACACCCGTCCGTGCGGTTGAATTTGCGCGAAAGCTGGGCATCCAGTCCGAGATGAAGCCCTATCTTTCGCTCGGGCTGGGAACATTCGAGGTATCGCCCCTCGAATTCACCGGCGCCTACATCCCCTTCGCGACCGATGGCGTGAACGCAAGGCCCTACGCCATCGTGAAAATCACCGACGCGAGCAACCACATTCTCGAAGAAAACGTCCCGCAAACGCACCGCGTCATCTCTCCCGAGACGGCCTACCAGATCAAAATGCTCCTCCGCGGGGTCATCACCAATGGAACCGGGATCTCGGCCCGCCGCCTCCCGGCCTTTATCGCGGGAAAAACGGGGACCACCAACAACTACCGCGACGCCTGGTTCGTCGGCTTCTCGGACAATCTCATCGTCGGTACATGGGTGGGAAGAGATGACAACAAGGACATGGGCTTCCGGGCGTCGGGCGCCTCCGCGGCGCTTCCCATCTGGAAGGAGATCATGGCCGAGTGGCTGAAGGAGAGAAAAAATGGCCTTTCCGCCCCCGAGCCCCCGCCCGGCATCAAGCTGGTCCGGGTCGACGCGCGGACCGGCCTGCTCCCCTCGGCCAAATGCGGCGGGAAGCAGTTGACAGAGGCCTTTGTCCAGGGGACCGAACCCACCGAGGGCTGCACTCCCCGGCAGCCGCTGCGGGTGTTCTCCGGGAGCAGATAAGCGCCCCCTAGCGGGGAGCCGGCTCGCCAAACAGCGCGGCGACGAACCATTCGGGCTGAAAATCCAGCAAATCCTCCACCGACTCTCCCACGCC
>JAQBZT010000133.1 GCA_027622355.1 bacterium
TTGCTGAGTTCTCCCGAAAAGGCGTCGAGCTTGAAGATGTCGATTTCCTCGCCCTTTTCCTCGTTGATGAGCTTGACGAGCTTCGCCCGGGCGTCCACGAGCGTTTTTTGCGTTTCCTGGAGGAAATCGTACACCTCCTGCGCGGCAATGGCGCCGTAGTAGTATTCGTGGACCTTGAGGATGATTTCCGTCTTTTTGAGCCGGACGCCCTCCTGCTGCACGCGGACGCCGCCCCGGGAAGCCTCCCGGAGCCCTTCGATCAGGCCGAAGGTGAAGAGCGGCTGGATGACGCTGAGCCGGGCGGACTGGAAAATCCCGATGGGGCTGTCGCCGTTGGTCCGGTCGGGCGATGAGAGGTGATTGCCGCGGGCGGCGGGGACGGGGCCCACAATTCCGAGGATTTCAACCTGGGGCCACCGGGCGGCGTCGGCCTGGCTCTGCTTGGCGCGGTAGATGTCCACATCCGCCTCGGCTTCCTTGATGGCCGCGTTGTGGCGCAGGGCAAGCGCAATGGCTTGATCGAGGGTCAGGAGCTGCCGCCCCGCCGCGGGCGTTTTCTTCAGCTGGATGCCTTCGGCCCCTTGGGCGGGTGATGCGGCCAGAACCAACACGAGCGCCAGAAGGGGCCAGGGCGCCAAAAATCTGCCTGTCAGTCTTTTCATTTCACTTTCTCGAAAATAAAGTTACCGATCAATTTTTCGATGTCGATCGGCGGCTCGGTTTCGCGGATGCGTCCCCCGGGAGGGATCGTCTGCTCCGCCCCGCCCGGACTGATCAGGATGTATTTTTCGCCCAAAAGCCCCTTGGTGCGAATAGAGGCGATGGTGTCGCGCGCGAGCTTGATGCCATTGTTGATGCGGAGGGTGACCGCAGCTTCGTCGTCGCGCAGGCCGATTTTTTTGACTTTCCCGATCCGGACCCCCGCCATTTCGACCGAGGCGCCCTCGGTGAGGCCCGAGACGGAGGTGAATCTCGCCGTGATGGCGTAGTTTGCCGTGTCGAAAAGGTCCACGCCGCCGAGCCGGATGGAGAGATAGCCCAGCGCGATGAGGCCGGCCAGGACGAACAGGCCGACTGCGATTTCCACTCCGCGGTGCCGCATGCGTTTTCCTTCCCTGCCTAGGGCAGAAGCGATGTCAGCGCGTAGTCGCCGATCAGAATCAGGACCGAGGAAAGAACCACGGCGGAAGTGGTGGCCCGTCCCACCCCTTCGGCCCCGTTACCGCAATGAAAGCCTTTATAACAGCATACCCAAGAGACAAGGATGCCGAAAGTGATAGATTTCCAGAGTCCGGCGGTGACGTCCAGCATCCCGACCTTCGCTTCCATTTGACTGAAGTAGGTTCCCGAGCTGAGCCCAAGGGATTTTACGCCAATGAGATAGCCGCCGAATATGCCCACCACATCGAAAATGGCCGTCAGGAACGGAAAGGCGATAAGCCCGGCCAGGAGGCGGGGGGTGGACAGCCGCTGAAGGGGGTCGACCGCCATGCTGCGGAGGGCGTCCACCTGCTCGGTGATGATCATGATTCCGATCTCGGCCGCCATGGACGAGCCGGCGCGGCCGGTGACGACCAGCGCGGTGAGGACCGGGCCGAGCTCGCGGATGAGGCTCAGGGCGACGGCGGGTCCCAGGAGCCCCTCGGAGCCGAATTTGCTGAGGGTGTAGTGCCCCTGGAGACCGAGCACCATCCCCGTGAACAGTGCTGTCAGGACCACGAGGGGCAGGGAGGTGGCGCCGATGGCATGGAGCTGGCGCAAAAGCAGGGAGTGGCGCCAGGGCGGAAGAAAGCACCAGCCCACCGTGCGCAGGAGGAAAATGACCATTCGGCCCATTGTGCCGAGCGTGTCGAGAGAGCGCCTGCCCAACTGTTCCACGGCGCCGATTGCGAATGAAGCAAACTGCATACTGCGTGCCTCGAGGTTTGGAACTGGAGAAATGGAACCGCCGCCTGCCGCGGGAGATAGGCGGACTTCGAAAGGTTTATCCGCGGCCGAGGGTTCGAAAAAAAACCTTCTCTAGTGTATCTTTCTTCCCGTCTTGATGGCAACGTGGAAAATCGCCTGAAAGAGGGCGCTTCCGCGCCCCAGATGGGGCATGGGCCGGGTTTTCGGGCAGGCGCTCCGCCTGCTGCGGAGGCCATTCGCGAAGAGGGTTCCGATGGAGGGAGGAAAGGGTCTGCGCTCGCTTTTCCGTTACCTGGAGTTCGGCGTACGCCTTCATCTGGAGGATTTCGCCAACCTGACGGGTGTGGTCCTTGTGGTCTTCCTTCCCTTCGCGGTGGTATCGATTGTCCTTCACCCCCCCCTGCGGGAGCTCATCCAGGGAGGCGGGAATCTTTTCGTTCTCCTTCCCCGCGTCATCCTCTCCCAGCTTCTCATGCGGGTGGCCCAGGCGTTTGTTTTCATTTTGCTCATTCTCAAGCTGGAGGCCCACCTGCGGGGCGAGGGGAATATCTGGGACATCGGCGGCGCCCTCGGGCGGTTCGGCCGGGTGGTGCGGGTGGACATCGCCTATGTGTTCGGAATCCAGGTGCTGGGCCTCTTCGTGCTCTGGACGGGGGTGATGGTGCTGAGCGTTTTCTTCGGGCAAAGCCCCATCGTTCTTCCGCTGGCGGTGACCATCGCGGGCGTGTTGACGATCGGGCCGGCGATCCGGTTTTATTTCTGCACGTTTTCCGCCTTGATCCACAATACCGATTTTGTCGCTTCCTTTCGCACTTCGGCCGAACTCTCATCGGGCGCCGAGCGCATGGTCGTCCTGATCGTGATGACCTTTCTGGTGGCGTGGTTTATCGTCATGCGGATTTTTCAGGGATTTTTCGGGGACGGCCTCTTCGGTCAGATCGTGGTCCAGGCCGGCGTGATGGCGTTCTCGATTCCGTATTATTTCGCGACCTACCGGCTCTATCTCGATCTCTCTCTTGAGGATTCCCGCCGCGCCGCGATGAAGGATCCGGAGGAGCCGCCATCGGGCGGGTCCGCCCCGGATGACGATCTCTCCCGTCTGGAATAAAGCTCAGTAAACGATTTCGAAGCTGAGGCCGTCGTAGGCCAGCTCGACCCCCTCCGGGAGGTTCCGGTTGGTCTCGTGGTATTCGAGTTCGTAATTCGTGTGGGTGAAGTAACATCGCTGCGGGCCGATTTCCGCTATCACTTCGAGCGCCTGCGCCACCGTCAGGTGGGTGGGGTGCGGCCGGTGGCGAAGGGCGTCCAGGATCAAAATTTCCACCCCTTCCAGCGCCTCCATTGCGGCCTCGGGGATTGCGTTGCAGTCGGTGGCGTAGGCGAAATTTCCTATCCGGAACCCCATCACCTGGGTGTTTCTCCCGTGATCGAGCGCGATCGGGAGGATCCGCAGTCCGGCCGCCTCGAAGGGCGATGTGTCCACCTCGATCAATTCGAGCTGCGGCTTCCAGCCCTCGTAGCCGTCGTCGGGCCCGAAGATGTAGCTGAAGTTCTGGCGAAGGGTTTTCGCCGTGTCGGGGAACGCGTAGCAATGGATCGTTTTTTTCATGAGGAAGTTGTACATCCGCAGATCGTCGATGCCGTTCGTGTGATCGGCATGGTGGTGGGTGTAGATAACCGCGTCCACCCGGAGCAGCGGGTGCCGCAGGGCCTGCTGGCGCAGATCGGGGCCCGTGTCCACGAGAAGATTCCCCCCCTCGCTCTCGATGACGATGCTGGGCCGCAGGCGCTGGTTCTTGGGGTCATCCGAGAGGCAGACCGGGTCGGTGCAGCCGATCGAGGGCACTCCGGTCGAGGTGCCGCAGCCCAGGACGGTGACGCGCGCCCTCATGCCACCGCCCCGGCCAGCGCTTCGGCCGCCCGCTCGACCCCTGCGCGGTCCACGTCCAGATGCGTGACCGCCCGCAGGAGGCCCTTTCCGGGAATCGAGAGCGCCACCCCGCGCGCCTGGAGCCTCTCGGCGATCGTCTCGGCGCTTTTTCCCGTCTCCGACACATCGAGGTAGACGATGTTCGTCGGGGTGCTCTCGTAGAGGTGCCGCACGCCCGGAATGCCGGCCGTCCGCTCGGCGAGGCGCTGGGCGTTGGCGTGATCCTCGGCCAGCCGCTCGACGTGGTGGTCGAGCGCATAAAGGCCCGCCGCGGCGAGGATGCCCGCCTGCCGCCAGACGCCCCCGAAGATTTTGTGGTACCGCCGCGCGCGGGCGATGAAGTCGGCGCTTCCCAAGAGCACCGAGCCCACCGGACAGCCGAGTCCCTTGGAGAGGCAGAAGTTCATGGTGTCGCAGGCGGCCCCCCATTTTCCGGGCGGAATGCCGCTTGCGACCGCGGCGTTGAAGATGCGCGCCCCGTCCATGTGGAGCGGGATGCCCGCCTCGCGGGCGAGCTCCTGAAGCGCGCCCAGCCCTTCGAGGGGAAAGATCGTGCCGCCGCCCGCGTTGTGGGTGTTCTCGGCCCAGAGGAGGGCGGTGCGGGGGTGCCAGCCTTCCTTGGGCCGAAGAGCCGCCTCGGCCGCCTCGCGGCGGTAGATGCCGCGCTCGGCCGGGACGAAGGCGAACTGGACGCCCGAGAGAAAGCTGCCGGCCGCCATCTCGCTGCGCACCGGGTGGCATTTCGCCTCCGAGATGATCTCATCGCCCGGCTGGGTGTGGGTCTTGATGGCCAGTTGGTTGGCCATGGTGCCCGAGGCGACGTAGAGCGCCGCCTCTTTGCCGAAGAGCGCCGCCGCGCGCCGCTCGAGCGCGGCGACGGTCGGGTCCTCGCCCAATGAGGAATCGCCCACCTCGGCGCGGGCCATCGCCTCGCGCATGGCGGGGGTGGGCCGGGTGGCGGTATCGCTTCTCAGATCGATCAAGGATTCGGGCACGCGGGTACCCTAGCCCGATTCGGGTTCTTGGTATTCAACGTCTTTGAACTGATCCACCGCTTGGTAGACTTTCCTTTTGACGAAGATGTCCATGAGTTCGGGGCAAAGGTGATTGTCTTTTACCTCGAAACGCAGGATCTGAATCGCCTTATCGAGCGGCGCCGCCTTTTTGTAGGGCCGGTCGGTGGCC
The DNA here is from genome assembly GCA_027622355.1 of bacterium. NCBI lineage: Bacteria > bacterium. Next base: position 5,024 of record JAQBZT010000133.1, read on the forward strand.
GTCAAGGCGTCGAAAATGTCGCAGACGCACATCATCCGCGCCTGAAGGGGAATCTGCTCCTCGGTGATCCCCTGGGGGTAGCCCTCGCCGTTGAGCTTTTCGTGGTGCCCGTGCGCGATCTCGGGGATTCCGCGCAGCTCCCGCGTCCAGGGGATCTGGACCAGGAAGTTGAAGCTGTGCGAGGCGTGCGATTCGATCTCTTTGCGCTCGGCGGCGGTGAGGTTTCCCCGGCGGAGGTTGAGGGCCGCGAGCTCGGCCTCGGTGAGATAGGGCTTTTCCTCCCCGTCGGTGTCGATGAAGGTGATTTCGCTCAGCTTTTGGAGCCGTTCGAAATTTCCGTCGGGCATCATGGAGGGCACATCTGCCTCGAGCACGAGGCTGAGAAACCCGTCCACCTCGGCGAGCCTCTCTTCCATCTCCCCGCGGAGGCGCTCCATCTCTTCCTTGCTTCCCGCGAGGGCCGCTTCGAGCATCTTCTCCTGGCAGTCGGCCTGGAGGGTCCGGCGGATGAGGCGGAAGCGGATTTTCACCACCTCCAGCTCCATCGGGTAGAGTTTGTTCGCCTTCTGGAGGACGTGCTCGCGGACGCCGATTTTGCCGAAGTCGTGGAGAAGGCCGGCGTAGCGCAGCTCCTTGAGCTGCTCCTCGGTGTAGGTGACGTCGGCATATCTTCCTTGCTTGGTATTGCTAACGGCCTTCGCCAGGGCGAGGGTCAGATCGGTGACGCGCTCGGAGTGACCCGAGGTGATTGGGTCCCGTTGCTCGATGGCGTGCACGGAAGCCTTGACCAGCCCCTCGAAGGTTCTCTCGATGCTCTCGAGGAGCATGCTGTTTTCGAGGGAGACGGCGGCCTGGCTGGCGAGCGAGGCGACGATCTGCTCGATGGCGGGGTCGAAACGGGCCACTTGCTGCTCGGCAACTTCCGGCGTCTCGAGAGTGAGGTCCGCCGAGGGCTTCGCGTTGATGAGCTGCAGGACACCGGTGATCTCGTTCTTGTGGTCCTTCATGGGAACCACGAGCATGGATTTGCTCCGGTAGCCAACGCTTTGGTCGAAGCTCTTGTTGAAGCTGTACTCGACATCCTTCCGGAGGTTGTACACGTCGGGGATGTTAAGCGTCTCGCCCGTTACCGCCACGTAGCCGGAGATGCTCGCCTTGGTGGCGGGCATGACGAACTCCCGGAAGGGGATGTTCTTCGAGTCGTTCTGGGTGTGCTTGAAGCGAAGGCTCTTGTTGCCCTCCGCGTCCTCTTCGACGAGGTAGAGGCTCCCCGCGTCGGCTTTTGTCAGCTCACGGCTCTGGGTGAGGATGAGATCGAGCAGCCGGTGGTGGTTTTGTTCGGCGGAGAGTGCGATGCCGATCTGGGTCAGGTTGTCGATGTTGCGGGAGAGGGTCTCCCGCTCAACGCGCTCCTGGGTGGCGATGTACCGGGCGACGGCATGGCGGAACGCACCGAGAAGGCTGACGAGCATGCTCATCCGCTTCAGGGGGAGCTGCAGGGTGCCCGAAACGATGCTGGAGAGCGCGGCCTGGGGCGGAGTCTCGTTGCCTCCCTCCGGGATCAGGTAGAGGGCCGAGAGGGGAATCCGGTCCTGGGCCAGCTCTGCCAGTTTCCAGATCCCGTCGCCGGAGGCGAGGTCCTCATCAAGGAGGATGACGATGAGCGCACCGGCATCGCCGGGGATGTCAGCCAGCGATGAAATCTGCTTGAGGTGGATACCCTTTTCCTTCAGAAGGGCGGTCCATTCGCTCATATCGGTGCCCGCCGAATGGTAGACGAGCTTCCGGCGTTTTAATGCGATTTCTTCTTCGACCTCGATGAACGGGCTGTTTTCTTGTGTCTCCATCGCTCGCCGCCTGTCTTGATCCGGCCGGGGAACCCTGCGTGCGGGGAGGCAGGCGTCCCGGGCCCTCGGGGTTTTTGAATGGTGCTATTCTCGCACATCGGCGTGTTGCCGCCAACATAATGAAAGCGCGGCCCGGGGTTGCTGTAAAGAGTCCGCCGCCGGGCCGGGAGAGAAAAAGATGGACCCGAAAGGATATTCGCCGGATGCGGCGGCGCGGGGCCGGCGCTATCAGATGCGGCGGCTGGGCCTCGGGCTGGCCGCAGGTGCCGTGGAATGGGCCCTCACGGTGGTTTTTTTCCTGCTCGCGGCGCGCGCGGAGGGCTGGGGACTGAGGGCGGCGGGTCCCTTCTGGCAGGGGGCGCTTTTCTTCGCAGCGCTGGCGACGCTCCGGGGTTTGGTTTCGCTTCCGCTCGATTTCCGGGCCGGCTTCCGGCTGTCCCATTCCGCCGGCCTCTCGAACCAGACCCTCGGCGGCTGGTGGTCGGATCGGCTGAAGGGCTGGGGGCTGCAGCTGGTCCTCGGAGGAGTCGCCTCGGGCGGGTTTCTCGCGCTCACCGCCTGGCGCCCCGAGGGATGGTGGTGGCCGGCAGGGCTTCTCGCGATTGGCCTGGGCCTGATCCTCGCCCTGCTCAGTCCCGTCGTCCTGGCGCCCATATTCTTCAAGTTCAAACCGCTCGCAGACGAAACGCTCCGCGCGCGGCTCGAGGGGTTGCTCGAAAGGACGGGCGCCCGCGTGCGCGGCGGGGTGTGGGAGATGGACATGAGCCGCCGCACGAAGGGGGCGAACGCGGCGCTGGTGGGCTGGGGACCCTCGCGGCGGGTGGTGCTGGCGGACAATCTGGTGAACGAATACAGCGCGGATGAAATCGAGGCGGTGCTGGCCCACGAACTCGCGCACCACGCCGGGGGGCACATCCCCCAGTTGCTGGCGGGCCGGGCGGTTTTTCTCCTGGCGGGGCTGTATGTGTTCGAGGCCGCGCTGGGGGTGCCCGATCTCTGGGCGTGGGCGGGCGGCGCCCCCGAAGCGGGGATGCCCGCGCTCATCGCCGCGCTCTGGGTTTTTCTGACGCTCTG
>JAQBZT010000134.1 GCA_027622355.1 bacterium
ACAGCAGATTCCTCAGTCGCTGCGGGCCCCACCCTGCGCTCCTTCGGAATGACACCACGGGTCCGTTGTGCAAATTGACCCACTACCTGCCGCTCATCCGGACTTTGTGTGCCCGCCCAGGACCTCGGCCGCGAAATCGGCCATGTAGTCGTTCGCGATCTCGCGGTCATCGAAATTGCAGTGTTCGCAGGCCCCCTCCTCGATGGAGAAGATTTTGATCTCGGCGCGGGGGCTGTTCACCGCTCCCTCGACACTCTTGCGGGCGTGCGCGAGCGGCACCTGCCGATCGTTTCCTCCGTGCTGGACGAGATAGGGCACCGTCAGCTTGCCGATCACTCCCTCGAGCTTGCAGCCCGCGGCGACCTTCATCGCTTCTTCCACGGTGTCCTTACCGAACACCCAGAGGAGATGCTCGGTGAAATCCGTCACCGAGGGGGCGTCCCCCGTGCCACCCGCCTTCTTGATGAGCTTCCAGGCGAGCTCCTCGAAGTCCCAGAGTGCCCCCCAGGCGATGCAGCACTTGAAGCGCTTCTCGAAGGCGGCCGCCCGCGTTCCGTAGTAGCCGCCCAGGCTCTGGGCGATCATCCCGATGCGATCGGCGTCCACATCATCGCGCCCCTCGAGATAGTCCACCGCCGCCCCGGCCGGGACCTCGGTCTCCGGGAAGGCGGCCAGCCCCCGCAGGCGGAGCGCCCCGCCCACGCCGGGATGATCCACGTAGAGCACCGAAATCCCCCGCCGGCGGAAGGTCTCGGCGTTCGTGATGTAGGTGGCCTCCTTGATGGAGTCGAAGCCGCCGAAGTGGACCATGCAGGGCTTCCGGCCCTCGCCCGGTGCCCGGGAGAAGACAGAGGGAAGCGTCGTATCCTTATATGGAACTTCAATAAGTTCAGCCTGTTCTCCAGATTTTTCTAGATATAACTTGAAAGTATCGAGGCCCTTTTTATAGGCCTCCAGATTGCGGGGATCGCGGTGGGAGATCAGCCGGTTGGCGTAAAAATGCGCCACCGCCGCCCGCATGAACTTCCGCCCCGCGCTGAGGGGGCGCCCCTGCTCCAAATCGGCCCGGCCCATGCGGGCGAATCTCTCGCCGCACACCGTCCAGGCCTGGTACCAGCGTTCGGGCCCCTGGGGATGGCCCAGCGGGGCCACCTCCTTGAGCCCGGCGCAGACATCATTGATCACCGAGGCCGGCATCCCGCAGCAGCCCATCGCGGAAATCGCCAGCGTCCAGGGGTAGTTTTCCGGGAAATAGTCTTTCATGACGCTCTCCTCCCTTCGGTGCCGAAGCCGCGGTTAGTGTTGCGTTCCAGAAATAGGTTTCGGAAGTCAGCGCCGGAAGCAAAAAATGTCATTCCGAGCGTAAGCGAGGAATCTGTTTTTGAAACAAGCAGATTCCTCGGTCGCTGTGCTCCCTCGGAATGACAAATTTGCCAATGGTCTTATTCAAGGTATTTCCGGGACACGACATTAGATGTACTCCGCCACATAAATGCGCTTGTCGTGGCCCTTCGGCAGGCCGCCATTGAGCGTGTCCAGCATCCAGTCGGCGATGGCCGGGTAGATGTCCGCCGCCACTTCGCCCATCGGGTGGAAGACGCCCTCGTAGAGCCAGTGCTCTTTCGGGCACTTGAGGGTGTTCATGAAGACGTCAATGTCCTCGGGCGGGCAGAGCTCGTCCATGTCGCCCGCGACGAGGAGGTAGTTCGCCTCCAGCTTTTCGGCGATGCCGAGCCAGATGCTGTCGCGCTCCTCGATGAAGGCGTCGAACGCCGCCTCGTCGTGGATGTTCGCCATGTACATGTAGATGCGCCGGAAGTTGGGCTGGGCGTGGTTGAAGATGATGTCCGAGGGGCCGACGTTCGCCATCTGGCCGATGACGGCTTTGGGGCGCTTGTCGTGCGCGCCGATCTCGACCCCCCAGCGGCTCCCCATGCTCATCCCGAAGAGGCCGACGCGGCCGGCGTCCACCTCGGGATGCTCGCAGAGGAAATCAATCACCCGGCTCGCGGCGCGGGCGTAGTTGGAATGATCCACCCACACCTCGTTCATGGTGCACTCGCCCTGGCCGGGGCCGTCCATGACGCAGACGTTCATCCCGCGCTGGAGGAAATAGTTGTTCCAGGGATTCAGATTGTCCTCCTTGACCTGATCCATGCCGGGGATGATGAGCACCGTCGGCTTGGGCCCCGCCCCCTCGGCCGCCATGAAGATGATGTAGGCGCTCTTGCCGTCCTCGAATTCGAGGGCGTGCTTCTCGATCTTGTTTCCGTGCAGCTCGCGGAACTTTTTGTGGCACCGCGCCAGGCCCGCGTACCATTCCACCTTCCGGGGATTGCCGTGTATGGGAATGAGGTGCATCGCCCGTGCCCAGCAGAGCGCCGCGCGGTGGTAGTGCTGGGCGGCGGTGAGGGTGTGGCCTTTCTCCTCGTGCGCCCCGGCGAATTCCTCCTGCTTCGCCGCCTGGTAGGCCCAGGCCTTCGGGAAGGAGCGCCGCCCCTTCACCCGGCTGTAGACCGCCTGAAGATCCACGTAGCGGAAGCCGCGCTCGAGGCGCCCGCCCATGACGCCGGGGTGGAGGATGTCCTCGTTCTCCGAGAGCTTGAGGAAGTTGTCGAAAATCCAGTTTTGACCTGCCCGCGATGGCTGTTGCCGCATAAAAACCCCTTTCCGTGGATGAAAGCGAACGCCTCCTCCCTCTGTTGGGGCGGCCGGATAAAGCCCCCCCCCGGCGAGAAGGTTTTGGCGCGAAATCAGTTGAAGGTATCTGGATTATCTTCGGCGGGATGTTCTGCGGTCAACCGAGATCGGGACTCAGTTCGCGGGGCGTTGCCGCCTTCGGGATAGGCGCAAAAAAAGAGGTTTAATTTGTTCTGTCGAAATTTACCCCAAGTAATCTTCTGAATTCGCCTGCAAGATCTCGTCTGATCTCGGGGACGAGGCCCTCGCTTACATCTTTGTAAACCGCAAAAGCTTTTTTGTAATCTTTGTTGCCTGATTCATTTGAAATTTCATATTCTAGCCATATTTTCCGTAATGTTTCCTCAAGACGTTCTAATTTTTTGGATAATTCCACATTGAAATAAATGATATTTTTTTGGATTAAAGAAATTAGTTTCCTGGCATTTTCAGCGGCCAAATCACCTTTTTCGTCTTTCGTTGGAAGGCCTTCCCCAGTAAATTGAGAGGGATTCATGTAATCTTGAAATGCGCTGTGTGTAGCAACAATTTGATGGTAAATATCTTTAATTATGATTGCTCGCTCATTCAATAGGATTTCAATTTTTTTCTGTTCGTTTGTTGCTTGGCTCTTAAAGGATTCTAATTCCTTGTCGAAAAAATGCTTGATCAAGGATCTGGACAGAAAACCGATTACGCCAGCAACTACACCACCAGTGACGGAATATTGGAGAAGAACTTGGATCCAATCAGGCATAATGTCATTCCGATGCTTAGGGGCTGAAATTACCCCCTTCAAGGAACAAGGGTGTGGCGCATCGAGAAGGCGATATCACCAAGGTCAAGAATGGCACACCAAACCAAAGTATCTGGTTTGTAGAGATTTAATTGGTCGGGGCGAGAGGATTTGAACCTCCGGCCTCCTGCTCCCGAAGCAGGCGCGCTACCAAGCTGCGCTACGCCCCGATAAATTTATTTTCCGTTTTCTCTCCAGCCGTACTTTCCCACCAGCTTGACGAAGACGCAATTCGCAAGGGCCTTGGGCGCGGAGAAGTTTCCGGCCGCATCGCGCGCGATGATCACGAGCTCCTGCCCTTCCCCGCCGCCGAGCGGCATGACCAGCCTTCCGCCGGGGGCGAGCTGCTGCCGCCAGGGCTCGGGGACCTCCGGCGCCGAGGCGGCCGCGATGATGCGGTCGAAGGGTGCCTCGTCTGCCCAGCCGTAGGTGCCGTCCGCCCCCCGGAGCTGAAAGTTCCGGTAGCCCATCTCCTCGAGGCGCGCGCGGGCGGCGTCGGCCAGCTCGCCGATGCGCTCGATGGCGCGGACGCTTCCGGCCAGCTCGGCCAGAAGAGCGGTAACGTAGCCGGAACCGGCGCCGATCTCAAGCACTTTTTCATTTCCTTGAAGAGCGAGGGCCTCGAGGCTGGCGGCCACGATCAGCGGCTGGGAGATGGTCTGCCCGTGGCCGATGGGAAGCGCCTTGTCCGAATAAGCCTCTTCCTCAAGAAAATCGGGCACGAACAGATGGCGCGGCACCCGCCGCATGGCGTCCAGGATGCGCGCATCGCGGATGCCCCGGGCGGCGAGCTGCCCCTCGACCATCTCCTCGCGGGCGCGGGAGTGGCGGCTCTCCCCCCGGTTCATATTCCGGCCCCTTAGCGGAGGTCCCATTGCTCCATCTCTTTCATCGCTTCGAAGTCGGTGAGGTCGAGGCGGATGGGGGTGATGGAAATCTTGTTTTTCGTGATGGCCTCGAAGTCGGTATCGGGCTCGTTCACCCAGCGGAGACCGTTTCCGCCGATCCAGTAATACTCCCGCCCGCGGGGGTCGATTTTTTCGACGATGGTGTCCGCATAAATACGCTTTCCCTGCCGGGTGAAGAGCACTCCGGCGCATGTGTCTTCCGGGATGTTGGGGAAATTCACGTTCAGGAGGACGTCCCGCTTCAGCCCCCGCGCGAGTGTCTCCTCGGTGATGCGGCGGGCCCAGGACTTGGCCAGCTCGAAGTGGAAAGCGCCCCCGTCCTCCCAGCAGAGCGAGAAAGCGATAGCGGGCAACCCGATGAGGGTGGCCTCCATCGCGGCGGCCACCGTCCCCGAGTAGGTGATGTCATCGCCCATGTTGGCGCCCTTGTTGATGCCCGAGAGAACGATGTCGGGCCGGGGCTCTTTGAAGAGGCCGTTCAGGGCCAGGTTTACGCAGTCGGTCGGGGTTCCGTCCACGGCGTACCACCCCTCGCGCACCTTCTCGACCCGGAGGGGGCGGTAGAGGCTCAGGGAATGGCTCGCGGCGCTCTGCTCCCGGTCGGGGGCGACGACAAGGACCTCCCCCAGGGGTGAGACCGCCTCATGAAGGGCCGCTAGGCCGGGGGAGCTGACGCCATCGTCGTTTGAGAGAAGGATTCGCACCATGTATCAATGATTTTCCAGAAGTCGGGCGGAGTGATCCTACCTGAAAACGTGGGGAGTATAGGGGGGCCTTCCGGGTGCGTCAATGCGGGAAGTTTGGGGTGGCGATTTCTTTTTTCGAACCGGAAAAAGGGACCGCGGGGGGCCGGCACATACCGGCGAGGCAGACGCTAGACGACAAGATTGATGTTATTGGGGGACTGGATGACGTCCGCGGCGATCATCGTCACCAACAGGCGCTCGTCGGCCACCTGTTTGGTGGCGACCAGCCGCGCCACATCGGAGCGTGCGGTCGCAATGGCCCCGAAGATCAAGGGCGGCCGGAGGCCGCGCGCTACGGCAGTGATGACATTGGGGTCTGCCATGACTTCTTGCCCCCCTCTGAAAACTCCCGAAAAACAGCAATAAATGCTGAAATCGCTGTGAACCAAATCCCTCTGCTTTTGTACTTATCGGCGGAACGCCGAGGGACTTAAGAAATTCTCCTAGAAAACATGGGATTTTCTCCCTCTTTCCTCCAAAATCAAAAATAACACAAATAAAATCAAATAGATAAAAAACTCTCTGGCCTCGCAACCGCCCTGCGCGTGCCCGCCCTTGCGAAGCCTGCCTTTTGCGTAGAAAATGCGCATCCTCGTTGGAAAAATCATATTTTCTCATTCAGGCAGAGGGAGTGATATGGCAGATGTGAACCGGGAATTTCATTTCGAGACCCGCGCCCTGCACGCTGGACAACGGCCAGATCCCGAGACCGGCGCCCGGGCGGTACCGATTTACCAGACGACTTCTTTCGTTTTCAAGGATTCGGAGCACGCGGCCGCCCTTTTCGGTCTCCGGGAATTCGGAAACATCTACACCCGCATCATGAACCCCACCCAGGCGGTGTTCGAGGAGCGGATGGCCGCTCTCGAGGGAGGCGTCGGCGCCCTGGCGACAAGCTCGGGCCAGGCGGCGCAATTCCTCACCTTTTTCAACTTTCTGGAGGCCGGGGATGAGATCGTGGCCGCGGCCACCCTCTACGGTGGCACCTACACCCAGTTCGACGTCAGCTTCCGGAAGCTGGGCTACAACGTAAAATTCGTGGACCCGCAAGACCCGGAAAACTTCCGCAAGGCGGTGACAGACAAGACGCGCGCCTTCTACTGTGAATCGATCGGCAACCCCCTTTCGAACATTGCCGACCTTGAGGCGATCGCCAAGATCGCCCACGAGGAAGGGGTGCCATTCGTCGTGGACAACACCTTCGCCTCCCCCTTCCTGTGCAACCCCATCCAGTGGGGCGTCGACGTGGTGATCCACTCCACCACCAAGTTCATCGGCGGCCACGGCACGAGCATCGGCGGCGTCATCGTAGATTCGGGGAAATTCAACTGGAACAACGGGAAATTCAAGTCCGTCACCGACCCCTCTCCCGGCTACCACGGCCTGAAGTTCACCGAAACGTTCGGAGAGCTGGCCTTTATCATCAAGGCCCGGGTCGAGGGGATGCGCGACATAGGCTCCTGCGTGAGCCCGTTCAACGCCTTCCTCTTCCTCCAGGGGCTTGAAACCCTCCCGCTGCGGATGGAGCGGCACAGCAGCAACGCCCAAAAGGTGGCCGAGCACCTCGCGGCCGATCCGCGGATCACCTTCGTCAGCCATCCCGGACTGCCGGGCAGCCCCTACACCGCTCTGGCCAAGAAATATTTTCCGAAGGGAAACGGCTCGATCTTCTCGGTCGGGATCAAGGGAGGCTACGCCGCCGCCGTCAAGTTCATCAATGCCCTGCAGCTTCTCAGCCATCTGGCGAACGTGGGCGATGCAAAAAGCCTGGCCATCCACCCGGCCTCGACGACCCACTCCCAGTTGAGCGAGGAAGACATGAAGGCCGGCAGCGTGACCCCGGATCTGGTGCGCCTTTCGGTGGGCATCGAGCACGTGGACGACATCCTCTGGGACATCGATCAGGCCCTCGCCGCCGCGACGAAATAACCCCCCGGCACCCCGCATTCCGGCCCCGGGCCGGGGTGCGGGGCCCGGCTTTTTCCTCTGGAATCCGGCGAATGCCATCCGGCCCCTACCAAGACCCCGCCGTCATCCGCCGCATCCTGGGCCAGATGCGCCGAATCGCCATGGTCGGCCTCTCGGCCAACGAGATGCGGCCCAGCTATTTTGTCGCCTACTACATGAACAAGTCGGGCTACCGGATCACCCCCGTGAATCCCCGCTACGGGGAGATCATGGGAAAGACCTGCTACCCCGATCTTCTCTCCCTTCCCGAGCCGCCCGAGATCGTCAACGTTTTCCGCCGCCCCGAGGAGGTGGAGGAAATCGCGGACCAGGCAATCGCCGCCGGCGCCAAGGCCCTTTGGCTCCAGTTCGGGGTCATCAACGAGGCCGCCGCCCGGCGGGCGAGCGAGGCGGGCCTGGAGGTGGTGATGGACCTTTGCATCAAGATAGAACACGGCCGGATCCGGGGAAATCTCCAGTATGCGGGCATTGATACCGGCATTATCTCCTCCCGGACGGATTCCCGGGAGATTTAGGAGGTTTCGCAATGAGAAATCCGGGTCCGGAGGCAGTTGCACAACTCCCAAAGGTTTCGTCTAATAGGGGGTGGAAGAAGAGCCCTCTTCCAGGAAAACCGGAAAGCCGCCGGGCAAGGTGATAGATGAAACGCCACATCGGAAAGATGGGTAAGGTTTCGGTACTGTTCCTTCCGGCCGCCTTCCTGTTCATGGTTCAGTCCTCGCATGCGCAATCCCCCCTCCCTCATATTTTTCCCGTTTCCGGCACCATGCAAATCATCCGGGCCGGCCAGCCGCCGG
>JAQBZT010000135.1 GCA_027622355.1 bacterium
GGGCGGCAGCTGGCGCGAGCGCCCCCGGAAGCCATCGAGAAGGGTCTGCATTGCGGCGAGCGAGACCTCCCCCGCCTCCGATTCAGAGAGCGTCTCGCCCGTCACATCCTGAGTATCGGTCACGCGTCCGAGCAAAAGCACCGCCCGATAGGTCTTCCGGCAATCCAGCAGATAGGGGAAAAGCTTCGTCGCCTGGCCGATACAGACAGGGAGCACGCCCTCCGCCATCGGATCGAGCGTCCCCGCATGCCCCACCTTGCTCTTCGGTGGAAGGAGGCGGCGCACCATCGCCACCACATCGTGCGAGGTGGGCCCCCCGTCCTTGAAGACATTCAGCACCCCGGAGAGCGTCATCCGCGCCCCTCCCCCGTCTCTTTTTCCTGGATGGAGTGCAGAAGCCGGTCGATCTCATCGCTGTAGGCGATGTGCCGATCGATCTCGAAACTCAGCCGTGGCGTTTTTTTCAGGCGAATGCGCTCTCCGATCCGCCCCTGGAGAAACCCCGTCGCCCGCTCGAGCCCCTCCAGCCCCTCCTGCACCTCTTTCTCATCGCCGTGGTCCTTGCCATAGCGGCTGAAATAGACTCGCGCGTTGTGCAAGTCCGGCGAAACCTCCACCCGGGTGATGACAATGTTCTCCACGCGCGGATCCTTCACCTCCCGCAGGAGCAGATCCGCCAACTCATTCCGAATCAAATCGGCCACACGTGCCGAACGGGGATAGGCCACTTTTTCTTCGCGCCTCGCTTTTCAAAAAACCTCGATCTGGAAATCCACGATGATCGCCATCCCCATTCCCTCGATGGCGTCCAGTACCTTGCGGAGTTGCCGCTCGGTCATCCGGCCTTCGTTGCTGACCGCGCTGACGCCGAGGCGGCAGAGCTGCCATTTGTCCTGATAGTCCACCTCGGCGACAGCCACGTTGAAGCGGTTCCGAAGGCGGGCGATGATGGATTTCACCACCTTCCGCTTGCTCTTGAGAGATTGGCTGTCATGGATTTGCAGATCCACGGTCAAAAGCCCGACGGCCGTCATGAAGGAAAGGCCTCCGGCGGAGGGAGCGAAACGAACATCTAGAGGGTACGGGCAACCTCTTCGGTCTCGAACAGCTCGATGATGTCCCCCTCCTTCAGGTCGTTGAATTTCTCCACTCCGATGCCGCACTCATAACCCGACTGCACCTCGTGGACATCATCCTTGAAGCGCCGGAGCGAGGAGATGCGGCTGGCATACACCACCACGTTGTCCCGGATCACGCGGGCTTCGGAATTCCGCTTTATCTTGCCGTCACTGACAAGGGTTCCCGCAATGGTTCCCACCCGGGGAACGTGAAAGACTTGCCGCACTTCGGCATGGGCGGTGACCACCTCGCGCCGGAAGGGCTCGAGAATCCCCTCAAGGGCCGCCTTCACCTCCCCAATCGCATCGTAAATTACAGAGTAGAGGCGGATGTCGACCGACTCCTTCTTGGCCGTCTCCTGGGCGCCGGGCGTCGGCCGGACGTTGAAGCCGACGATGACGGCCGAGGAGGCCGCCGCCAGCATCACGTCCGACTCGGTGATGCCGCCGGTCAGATAGTGCAGAATCCGCACTGCCACCTCCTCGTTGCCGAGTTTGCCCAGGCTCTCCCGGAGCGCCTCGATGCTCCCCTGGGTATCGGCCTTGACGATGAGATTCAGCTCTTTCAGCTTCCCCTCCTTCACCCCTGCCATGAAGCCCTCAAGACTGATCCGGGCTATCGGCCGGAGCGCGGCCACCCGCTCCCGGTGCTGGCGCTTGGCGCTGATCTCCCGGGCCGCACGCTCGTCATTGAGGACGATGAACTCATCCCCCGCGTCGGGAACTCCGTTGAAACCGACCACCTCGACTGGCGTCGAAGGCAGGCCCTCCTTGATCTTCAGGCCCTGATCGTTGATCAGCGCCCTGACCTTTCCATTCCACCTGCCCGCCACGAACGAGTCGCCGACCCTCAGCGTTCCCCGCTGGACAAGAACGGTGGCAACCGGCCCGCGGCCCCGATCAAGCTTGGCCTCGATCACCACCCCCAACCCCGGCCGGTTCGGGTTCGCCTTCAACTCCATCATCTCCGCCTGAAGGACCGCCAGTTCCAGAAGATCATCGATACCATCGCCCTGCTTCGCCGAGATGGGGCAGTAGACTGTATCGCCTCCCCATTCCTCGGGGATGAGGCCCAAGTCGGAAAGCTGCTGTTTCACCCGGTCGGGGTTCGCGTCCTGAAGATCCATCTTGTTCATAGCCACCATGATCTTCACACCCGCCGCCTTGGCATGGTCAATGGCTTCGCGCGTCTGGGGCATGACCCCCTCATTCGCCGCCACGACCAGGATCACCATATCTGTTACCTGCGCCCCGCGGGCGCGCATGGCCGTAAAGGCTTCATGGCCGGGGGTGTCGAGGAAAACGCAGGTGCCCTTTCCGGTCTTCACCCGGTAGGCGCCGATATGCTGCGTGATGCCGCCCGCCTCGCCCGCCATGACATTCGCGTTGCGGATGGCATCGAGAAGGCGGGTCTTCCCGTGGTCAACATGCCCCATGATCGTGATCACGGGTGCCCGGGTCTCGAGGTCCTCCGGCTTGTCGGCCTCCTGGATAAGAATGTCCTCGATTTTGTCCTTGGCGATTTCAACTTCATAGCCGAAAGTCTCGCAAACGATCGTTGCCATCGTGTTGTCCAAGGACTGGTTGATGGTGGTCATCTGGCCAAGCTTCATCAGCTCCTTGATGACCTCTGCCACGCGGACGCTGAGCTTGTCGGCCAGTTCCTTCACGGTGATCGTCTCACCGATGCGGACCCGCCCGCCGCGCGGGCGCGCGGGAGCTGGAGGCGCAGGGGCCGCCTCCGCCCGAGGGGGCGCCACTTTCTTCTTCGGCGGCTCCTCCCCCTTCGGCGCTTCTGCCACCGGCACCGGTGCCTCGACGGGGGCAGGAGCCTCTTTCTTTTTCGGGACTTTGGCCTTCAGGGGCGGCGCCTCTTCCGCAGCGGCGGGAGCGGCCTTTTTTTTCTTCGCCGGGGCCTTGGCTTTCTCCGTGGGGGCGACGTCCGCCTTCTTCGCGGGCGCCGCGGGCGTTGCCGCCTTCTTCTCCTTCGAGGCACTGAAGAGGGTCACGATGAGCTCGGCCGTTTCCTCATCGACCGTACTCATATGGCTTTTGACTTCGATCCCCTCGCCTTTGAGCTCCTCCACGAACGCTTTGTTCGCGTAACCGAGCTGTTTGGCCAGCTCATACACCCTGATTTTCGCCATTAATTCCTCAGTTTCAGGCCATAGTAATCACATTAGCATCTAACATCTAAAATACTGAAAATTCAGATGATATTCAACGAATTCCACTGCGAGACACTCAACGCCAGCGCCTCTTCCAGCGGCGGATCCGCCACAAAAAGCACGCCCGTGGGCTTGCGCCCGCTGGCCCGGCCGACATCCTCCATCCCCAGGGGAAGCGGGACGGGATTCATCGCCTTCTCCTCCATCTCCCTCCGGCTGTTCGGCGAAAGGTCGGACGCCAGAAACCATCTGCCCGCTTTTCCCGAAGCCCCCTCCCGAAGGGCGGCCTCCCGTCCTGTGGTGATCGTTCCCTTTCCGATGCCCGCCGCGAGCAGGCCCCGGATTCTGTTCTCCAGCGCTGCCCGAATCTGCGCGGCGAGGCTCTCCTCATCTGGCACCTGCACCGCGCGGCGAAGCACATGCGCCAGCAGGCCCGGCTTCATTGCCTGGCGGAGGCAGCTCCGCTCAAAACAGCAGTGCGCCCCCCGGCCCGGCAGTTGGCTCCCCAGTTCGGCGGCCACCTCTCCCCGGGGCGAGGCCGCCACTCGGAACATCCGGCCCGCGGGCATTTTTTTTCGACAGCCGACACACATTCTATCCGGCAAATCATCACCCAAAACGGAGGGCACACCCGCTTCTCAGCCGGCAGGCTCCTCGCTCGACTTCTCCGCCAGCGCCTCATTCTCTGCGGGGGCGTCCGAATCGGCAGCGGTCGCGTTCCCTCCCGCCTGATGCGCTACCGCCGCATCGATTAGAATCTGGGCCCGTTTCGGCCCGATGCCCGGAACCTCGCAAAGCTGCTCGACCGAAGCGACAGCCACCGAGGCAATGGTCCCGAAACCGTTTTCCGTCAACAGCAGGGACATCTTCTCGCCGACGACATCGAGGCTCTCCAGGCTCGGCCCTTCGTCCTCTTCCTTCGTCTTTTTGCCATCCGAGAGCACCTCAGAGAACGCCTGCTCGGCGATCATGCGCCGGTACTCGCTCTCACCCTTGAGATCGATTTTCCAGCCCAGAAGCTTCGCCGCGAGACGCACGTTCTGACCGCCTTTTCCGATGGCAAGCGAGAGCTGATCGTCCGGGACGAGAACCTCCATCCGGCCCTCGTTCTCGTGGAGAATGATGTGCTGAATCTTTGCCGGACTCAGCGCGTTTGCCGCGTATGTGCGGATGTCGTCGTTCCAAGCGATAATGTCTATCTTCTCTCCGCGCAACTCCTGCACGATGGCCTGCACCCGGCTGCCGCGCGTGCCGACACAGGCGCCGACCGGGTCAACGTCCCGATCGTGGCTTACCACCGCCAGCTTCGAGCGCCCGCTCGGCTCGCGGACGCAGCCCTTGATCTCGACGACGCCGTCGTAGACCTCGGGGACCTCCATTTCAAAGAGACGGATCAGCAGGCCGGGGCTGGTGCGGCTCAGGATGACCTGCGGCCCCTTGGTCACCTCGCGCACCTCGAGAATATAGGCGCGAATCCGGTCGCCGCGCTTATATATCTCGCGAAAAATCTGCTCCCGCCGCGGGAGCATCGCCTCCGCGCGGCCGATGTCGACATAGATGTTTCCGCGCTCCACCTGGGACACGGCCCCGGTGATGAGCTCGCCCTCTCTGTCCTTGAATTCCTCGTAGAGTTTTGCCCGCTCGGCCTCGCGCACCCGCTGGATGATGACCTGCTTGGCCATCTGGGCGGCGATTCTCCCCAAGCCCTCCGTTGCGAGGGAATAGCTGTAAGTGTCCCCTACCTGCAGATTGGGGTCTGCCTTTTTGGCTTCATCGAGCGCGACTTCAATGGTTTCGTCCTCGACGACGCGGACCACTTCCTTGCTCGCCGTCACGCAAAGCTCGCCCGAAGTGTTGTCGAACTCAACCGCGACGTTCTCCCCGAGGTTGTACTGCTTGCGCGCCGCCGAGGCGATGGCCTCCTTCAGCGTATCCTGGAGAATCTCCTTGGACACGCCCCGCTCCCTTTCCAGCTGGGAAAGGACTGCCAGCAGTTCCTGGCTCATGAGCGCGCCCCTCCGTCATCGCCCGCCTTGAATGCAGAACCTTCCGAAGCGTTCATCACCTGAAACTCCTTATCCCAATCCACGACCAGATTCGCCTTCTTGATGTTGTCCAGCGGAAAACTCCACTCCACGCCATCTTCGGCGAGAATGCGCAACTGCACGCCATCCACGCCCTGAATGTGGCCGGTGAGCTTCTGGTGGCCCTCTATGGCGCTCCGGAGCCGGATCTTCACCTTCTGACCCGAAAAACGGAAAAAATCGGCTGGTTTCCGGAGCGGCCGCTCGATGCCGGGGCTGGAGACCTCCAGTACGTACCGCTCCCCGAAATCCGGGTCCGCATCGAAATGGCACTCCAACTCGCGGCTGACCCGGGTGCAGTCCGCGAGGTCAACACCCTGGGACTTGTCGATAAATACCCGTATCAGGGGACGGCTTCCCTGGGCGCCCAACTCGACATCCACAAGCTCTATCCCTTGGGCCTTCAGGCACGCCTCGGCAAGCTCCCAAATCTTCTCCATTTTCAACGGTTGAACCATCGTATTGCGTTGTCCTCGCCGGGCGGGCTGCCGGGAATTCCTGAAAAAAAAGTGGGGCGCATAACTGGCCCCACATACCGTGCGAATGCCTAATGCAAGTCTAATCCCCTTGCCTTGAATGTGCAAGTAGCCTCCCCCGGCCCTTGCCCCCGAACGAAGCAGAAAAACCCCTACCAGCGGCCCTTTTCGTATCTTGCCGCTCTCCGACTGCCATGCTACCATTCAAAATGCTGTTGATTCGAGCCCGAAAGACACCTCTTTAGGGGATGAGCATGGCGAAATCGGATGCCCAGCGCCGCGCACTGGTCCGCGTAGACGACCACATTGACGTCAGCCACCGCCTGGTGACAAAGGCGGAGTTCGACACGCTGAGCCAGAAGATCATCAACCGCTCATCGCGCCAAGGCTCACTTGAATCCATCGAAGGGCTTCTCGAGTCGGCCGGCCGGAACGTAGACGGCAATTCGCCCACCTGGAAGGCCCTCCTGATACTCGACAAAAAGCTCGACTTCATCATCTCGGAGTTGCAGACGAAGACCCAGGCCAGCGACATCGAGTTCTTCCCCTCCGACGTGAATATCAGCGGATCCGGCATCCGCTTCGCAAGCCGCCAGCTCTACAAAAAAGGCGATCTCGTCTGGATTGTCATGCGGTATCCCACGGTGCCGGTCATGCAGGTCGAGGCCATCGGCGTCGTCACCCGCCTCGGCGCATCCATCAAATCACGAACCGAAACCCCATCGGTCCAGGTTTCCATTCAATACGAGGCCATCAACGAGCAGGATCGCGAAGAAATCTTGCGCTACACCTTCCAGCGCCAGCGCGTACTGCTCCGGTCTCAGCGGGACACCTAACCGGCCCACCGCTCCCTGACAGGAGATGCGTCTCTCCACCAGGGAGGGGTACGTTTTTACTGAACCTTCATTTTCCGGGAGAGCGCAACGACATGCCCGCCCTGAACCGGAAATCGGCACTCCACATCTATGAAACCATGGTGCGCATCCGCCGCTTCGAGGAGCGCTCCATCGCGCTTTTCCAGGCCGGGGAACTCTACGGCCATCTCCATCCCTACATCGGCGAGGAGGCCGTCGCCACCGGCGTCTGCGCCCACCTGACCCCCCAGGACCAGATCACCTCGACCCACCGCGGACACGGCCACATGATCGCCAAGGGGCTCGGCTTCGAGGGCATGTTCGCCGAGCTCTACGCCCGGCGGACGGGCTACTGCAAGGGCAAGGGGGGCTCCATGCACATCGCCGATCAGGACCTCGGCGTCCTCGGCGCGAACGGCATCGTCGGCGGCGGCATTCCCATCGCGGCCGGCGCCGCCCTCGGCATCCAGATGAAAAAGGAAAAACACGCTGTCGTCAGCTTCTTCGGCGACGGCGCAACCAACGAGGGCGCCTTCCACGAGGGAGTGAACCTCGCCGCCATCTGGAAGCTCCCCGTCGTCTTCGTCTGCGAGAACAACGGATTCGCCGAGAGCACCCCCCGCAGCTACCACCAGGCCATTCAGGATGTCGCCGACCGCGCGAAGGGCTACAACATTCCCGGCGTCACGGTGGACGGCATGGACCCGGCCGCCGTCTACGAAGTCGCCGGCGAGGCCATCCGAAGGGCCCGCGCGGGAAAGGGCCCCACTCTCGTCGAGGCCAAGACCATGCGCTTCGGGGGGCACTACCTCGGCGACCCCGGCACCGACTACGGCCACGACAAGGAAGTGAAAAAGTGGAAGCCCCGCGACCCGATCCCCAACTTCGCGGCCTCCCTCGAGAAAAAAAAATGGCTGAAGAAAGGCGACGCTGAGAAAATCCTCCAGCGCGTGAACGATGAAATCGAAAGCGCCGTCGAATTCGCCCGGCACAGCCCCGAGCCCTCCGAGGAGGAGGCGCTCACCGACATCTACGCCAACCTTTGAGCAGGACAGAAGAGAAACCCATGCGTACACTACTTTTCCGGGACGCCATCGCCGAAGCCCTCGGGCAGGAGATGGACCGCGACGAGACCGTTTTCCTCCTCGGCGAGGACATCGCCCAGTTCGGCGGCTCGTTCAACACCA
>JAQBZT010000136.1 GCA_027622355.1 bacterium
CCCGGTTCCCGCCGCGGCGGCGGCGTTTGCGGATCAGTTGTTGCGGGAGGCCGGCCTTGGGGGAAGCGCGCCCATCGTCGGCATTCACCCCGGCGCCTTTTACGGGGACGCGAAAACCTGGCCCCCGCAGTTGTTCTCCGAGTTGATCCGCAAGCTCGCCCGGGAAGATGATTTGCGCACTCTGGTCATGGGCGGTCCCGGGGAGGCGGCGCTGGCGGCGGAGATTTGTGCCGGCGCAGAAGGGGCGGCGGTGAATGTCGCCGGGAGGGACTCACTCTCGACTCTGCCCGGGGTTCTCTCCCGCCTGAGCGTTTTCGTTTCGGGCGACACGGGGCCGCTGCATGTGGCCTCTCTCGTGGGCGTGCCCACGGTGTCGCTCTTCGGGCCGACGGACCCCTTGCGGACGGCGCCGCGGGGGCCGCACCACAGCACGATCCGCCGGGTGCTCGATTGCAGCCCTTGTTTCGCCCGAACCTGTCCCCTCGGCCATCACCGGTGCATGGCCGACATTTCCCCGGAGGAGGTAGCCGGAGAGGTGAGAGGCTTGATAAGAATGGTGAGAAAGGCGGCGCCTTCGGAAAGCCGAATGGGCGGATCGCCGCTTTGAGGAGAAACGATTGAGCGGAAAGGCGGCTGTATTTTTTGATCGGGACGGGACGTTGAGTCGCGATGTCGGATACGTGGTTCATCTGGACGATTACGAATTGCTCCCTCGCGCGGCGGGGGCGGTCCGCTTGGTGAACGAGGCGGGCCTTCTCGCGATTCTGGTGACGAACCAGGCAGGGGTGGCCCGGGGCTATTTTCCCGAGGAGATGATCGGCCGGGTTCATGCGAAGCTTCAGGAGGAGCTGGGGAAAAAAGGCGCGCACCTGGACGCGATTTATTACTGCCCCTCCCTTCCGGGTTCGAGCGTGCCGGGCTACGACGAGGACAGCGACTGGCGAAAGCCCAAGCCGGGAATGCTGCTCCAGGCGGCGGAGGATCACGGCGTTGATCTTTCCCGGTCGTTCATGGTGGGGGACAAATACTCGGACCTGGTGTGCGGCTGGGCCGCGGGCTGCAAGTCGGCGTTCGTTTTGACCGGCTACGGACGCGGCGAGCGGGAGTTCCGCGGAAAGGAGTGGCCCCGCCAGCCGGATATCGTGGGAGAAGACGCCTATCACGTCACCGAAATGATACTGGATGAGATGGCGAAATCGAAAATATGACCCAAAGCCTGCGTCAATATGTCGAAAAGTTCTCTTCGGTCCGCCTGGCCGTGGTGGGCGATTTCGTCGCCGATGAGTTTGTCTACGGCGACACCTCCCGCATCAGCCGGGAGGCGCCTGTCCTGATCCTCAATTTCCGCTCCCGGGAGATCGTCCCCGGCGGCGGCGGCAATGCCGCCATGAACGCCGCCTCGCTGGGAGGGCAGATTTCGGCCCTCGGTGTGGTCGGCGCGGACAGCGCCGGCGAGGGTCTCCGGGCGGCGCTGGAAAAGCGGAATGTGGACATGCGCGGCCTGATGATGGGTGCGGACCGGTTCACCCCGACCAAGATGCGGATCATGGCCGGGGGGCGGAATACAAGCCGCCAGCAGGTGATCCGGGTCGATCACGAGGACCAGGGGCCGCTGGATGCGGCGCGGGAGCAAGAGATTGTCCGGGCGCTGGAGGCGCTCTCCCCCGCCGCGGTGGATGCGGTTCTGGTCTCCGACTACGGCCTGGGGGTGATTACGGGAAAGGTCCGGAATGCGGTGGAAAAGCTGGCGAACGAGATTGTCGTCACTGTGGACAGCCGCCACCGCGCGGATTCCTTCAAAAACGTCACGGCCATCACCCCCAACGAGGAGGAGGTCGAAGAGCTTCTGGGCTATTGGCCCAACGCGGATCGCCTCGATGATGCGGGTAGGACCCTCCTCGAGCGTATCGGGGGAAAGGGCGTTCTGATCACCCGTGGAAGCCAGGGGATGAGCCTCTTTGAGAAAGAGGGCGGCAGGACGGATTTTCCCATCTTCGGGACCGACGAGGTGGTCGATGGCACCGGTGCGGGGGACACGGTGATCTCCGCCTTTACCCTGGCGCTCGGTGCGGGGGCCTCGATGCGCGAGGCGGCCGATATCTCGAACCGGGCCGCCGGCATCGTGGTGATGAAGCGGGGCACCGCCGTGGTGGAGCAGCAGGAGCTGCTGGATGTGCTCGGAGAGACGCGCCCGTGAATCCGGAGCACGAGTCTTTCGGCGGGAAGCTCCGCAGCGCCGATGCGCTCGCCGATGAGGTGAAACTCCTCAAAAAAACCGGCAAGCGCATCGTGTTCACGAACGGTTGTTTCGATATTCTCCATGCGGGCCATATCCGGTACTTGAGGGCGGCGAAAGCGCACGGCGATGTGCTCATTCTGGCGGTGAACAACGATGCTTCCGCGCGCGCCCTGAAGGGAGAAGGGCGGCCCTACACGGGAGAGCGGGAAAGGCTGGAGATTCTTTCCGCCCTGGAGCCGGTGGATTATCTCGTCCTCTTTGAAGAGACGGATGTGTCGAAACTGCTGCTTCGGCTCCGCCCGCATGTCCATGCGAAAGGGACCGACTATACCGTGGAGACGGTTCCCGAGCGGGAAACAGTCCGCAGCTATGGGGGAAAGGTGGTCGTGTGCGGCGATCCGAAGGATCATTCCTCGACCGGCATCGGCAGGCGGGCGGGAAAAGTCCCTCCGGCATGAGCGAACGGTACCTCATCATACGGCTCGGCGCCCTGGGGGATATCGTTCACACCCTGCCGCTGGCCGCCGCGATTCGCGATGCGAAGCCGGATGCGCAGATATTCTGGGCGGCCGACCCGGCGGCGGCGGGCGCGGTCCTCGAGGGCAATCCCGATCTGGATGAAGTCATCCCCGTCGAAACCCGGAGATGGCGGAGGAATATCTTTTCGGACGGTTTCTCCGGCGTCTTCGCCGCACTCTCCCATCTTCGCAGATGCGCGCCGGATGTCGCCGTGGATGCGCAAGGTTTGATCAAGAGTGGAATCATCGCGCTCGCCTCCGGGGCCAGGAAGCGTGTCGGTTTCGCCCATGAAGCGTGCCGGGAGGGGATGAACGTTGTCTTCACGACGCACTGGGCCGACCCGCCGCCCCGTCCGCACCATGTCGTGGAAAAAAATCTCTCTCTCCTCGCGCCGCTGGGAATTCCGCATCCGGCCCTGGAGCGGCTCCGGTTTCCCCTGCCGGAGACGGCGCAGGAAGCCGCCTTCGCGGAAAACTTCATGCGCGGGGCGGGCTGTGGGGATGGCGCCCCGCTCCTTGTCGTTCATCCTGCCGCCGGGTGGGTGACGAAGCAGTGGGCGCCCGGGCGCTACGCCGCTCTCGGGGACGCCTGGCGGGAGATGACCCGAGGGAGAGTGCTCATCACCTGGGGGCCCGGGGAGGAGCATTTGGCGAAAGTGGTGGGAGACGCGATGAAAGAGACGCCGCTTCTGGCACCGCCCACCTCCGTCCGCGAGCTGGCCGCCCTGATTCGCAGGGTCTCGGTTTTCGCCGGAGGGGATACGGGGCCCCTTCACCTGGCCGCCGCACTGGGGATCCGCTGCCTGGCGCTGATAGGGCCGACCGATCCGGTGCGAAACGGTCCCTGGGGGGAGGGGCACGCCGTTCTGCACGAAAATCTGTCCTGCAGCCGGTGCTACGGCAGAAAATGCCCCGATATCGAGTGTCTTGACCGGCTGGCCGTGCCCCGCGCGGTCGCCGCGCTGGCCCGATTGTGGGAAAATCGTGCAAGGTCTTGATAAGTATGTGAAAATGAATGAGGTGTTTTGATGTCGCGGTATCTGGTTACGGGAGCGGCGGGCTTCATCGGCTCCCACCTTTGCGAGATTTTGATCGCGGATGGGCACGAGGTTCTCGGGATTGACCGGTTTTCGCCCCACTATGCGCGGGACGACAAGGAGGAGAACCTGGCCGGCTTGCGCCGGGAGAGTGCCTTCGAGTTCCGTGAACTGGACCTGGCCGCGGGCGGGCTGGAGGGCATCGCCTCAGACGTCGAAGGCGTCTATCATCTGGCGGCACAGGCCGGCGTCCGGGCCAGCTGGGGGAAGGAATTTTCCGTATATATCGAGGACAATATCCATGCGACCCAGCGGCTTCTGGAGGCGTTTTGCGGAAAGGAAATCGAGGGTTTCGTCTTTGCCTCCTCCTCCTCGATTTACGGGGACGCCGAGACGGCGCCCACGCCGGAGGACACCATTCCCCGGCCGGTTTCCCCCTACGGTGTCTCCAAGCTGGCGGGAGAGCACCTGTGCGGTCTCTACCACCGGAACCACGGCGTGCCCACGGTGTCGCTCCGCTACTTCACCGTCTACGGGCCGCGCCAGCGGCCGGACATGGCGTTTCACAAGTTCCTCGCGGCGGGAATCCGCGGGGAGGCCATCACCCTTTACGGCGACGGCGGGCAGAGCCGGGATTTTACTTATGTGAAAGACGCCGCCGAGGCGACCCGGGCGGCGCTTCGGAAAGGGAAGCGGGGCGGCGTCTACAACATCGGCGGCGGCCAGCGGGCGAGCGTGAACGAGGTGATTGCCTGCATGGAGGAAATTCAGGGCGCACCCATGAAGATCGGCCGGATGGACACGCAAATGGGAGATGTCCGCCACACCTGGGCGGACACGAAAAAGGCGCAGTCCGATCTGGATTTTTCGCCCAAAACGCAGCTGTCAGATGGCCTTCGTGCCGAGTATGAATGGCTATTGGGGAGAGAGAAAAAATGAGTATCAGCAAGGAGTTGCTCGACATATTGGCGTGTCCTGTCAGCAAGAAGCCCCTTGAGTTGAGCGGCGACGGAAATTTCCTCATCTGCCGGGAATCGAAGCTCGTCTACCGCATCGAGGACGACATTCCGATCATGCTGGTGGATGAGGCGATCCCTCTCGATGAATGGGAAAAAAGCCGCTCCGAGGGATAAAAATGGCTGAAGGTCTGGCCGTGCACCCTTTCAGCGGTGAAAGAGAGACTGTCTTGACTTCAAAGCGCCAGCCTCTGAGTGTCGCCATCGTCACGCAGAACGAAGCGTCGAATGTGGTGGCCTGTCTCGACAGCGTCGTTTGGGCCGATGAAATCGTCGTTGTGGATTCGGGAAGTGAAGACGAAACACGCGAGATTTGCCGCAGCCGGGGCGCGCTCGTTGTCGAAGCTCCCTGGGAAGGGTATTCCGCCCAGAAGAACCTGGCGCTGGAGCGGACCCGCTATCCCTGGATTCTCAGCCTTGATGCGGACGAGCGGGTGGGGGATGCCCTCCGGGGCCAGATCGAGCGGGTGCTCGCGGCCGATGGCCCGGCGGATGGCTACCGGGTTCCGCGGCGGAACTTTTTTTTCGGAAAATGGCTTCGCCACGGGGATCATTGGCCCGATCATCAGATTCGCCTTTTCCGCCGCGAGAGGGGCCAGTTTAACGGGAAAAGCGTACATGAGTCCGTCGTCATGGAAGGAGAAACCGGCGAATTGAGCGAGCCGCTGGATCATTTCAGCTACCGCACCCTTCACGAGTTTTTCGACCGCCAGGTGCGCTATGCGGCGCTGGCCGCGGAGGATATGGCGGGGAAAGGTGCCGTCCCCCGTGCGTCCGATTTCTTCCTCCGGCCGATCGGGCGGTTTCTCAAGGGATATGTCCTGAAGGCCGGCTGGAGAGACGGCCGGGAGGGCTTCATTGCCGCAGCCGGCTCTGCCTTCTATGTCTTCATGCGCGCCGCCTTTCTCTGGGAGAATCGCCGAAAGGGTGAGAGCGCTTAATATTCTGCATACAGAGGCGTCTCCCGGTCTGGGAGGCCAGGAGAAGCGAATCCTGCTGGAGGCGGTCGTCCTCGAAAAAAGGGGGCATCGCGTCCACATCGCGGGCCAGCCGCACGGGCTTATCCGAAAGGAAGCGGAGGAAGCCGGCCTGTCCTTCCATCCGATCCGCATGCGGACCAGCTGGGATCCCGCGGCACTCTTTCGGCTGATCTGCCTGATTCGGAAAATCCGCCCGCATTTGATCCACACCCACAGCAGCAAAGACAGCTGGCTGGCCGGAGTGGCCGGGCGGCTGATGGGGGTTCCCGTCGTGCGTACCCGGCACGTTTCCATCCCGGTCAGCGGAAATGCACTGAACTGGGTCTATCTCCTTCCGAAAAGAATTTTCACGACGGCCGATCTGATCCGCCGGATGCTGATCGAGCAGAAGGTCTGCAAGGGCGATCGGGTGAGCGTGCTCCCGACGGGCGTGGATCTTTCCGCGTTTCATGATGGCGTATCGGGCGAGGGCTTCCGGGCCGAGTTCGGACTCTCCGGGGAGACCCCGGCGGTGGGCATCATCGCCCAGCTCCGAAAGAGCAAAGGGCACGATCATTTTCTCGCCGCGGCCCGTATCCTCCGGGACAGGGGAGTCTCCGCACGGTTTTTTGTCGTCGGAGACGGGCACTGGCGGGATATTTTCCGCGAAGAGGCGGAACGTCTGGGCCTTTTGGGCGGGACGGTCCGTTTTCTCGGCTACCGGACAGACATTCCCCAAATAATGGCCGGGCTCGACCTTCTGGTGATCGCCTCGACGCGGACCGAGGGGATCCCCCAGGTGGCGCTGCAGGCCATGGCGATGCGCCTGCCGGTTGTAGGGACGGACATCGGCGGCGTGCCGGAGGCGATTTTGCCGGGTGGGGCGGGCGTAGTGGTGCCTCCGGGAGACCCCGAAGCATTGGCGGCCGCCATCGAGGAGATGCTCGCCGACCCCGAGCGCCGGCGCCGGATGGGGGAGTCCGGAAAAAAATACGTTACGGAAAATCACTCGCTCACGCGCATGATCGAAGAGACCGAGCGCCTGTACAACGAGGTCCTCGCCGCATGAAGCCGCTCCGGATCATCCAGGTGATCAGCAGTTCCTGGTGGACGGGAGCCTCCGAACCGGCCCTCCAGCTGACCTCCGGTCTGGCCCGGCGCGGCCACCAGCTTCACTTTGTGTGCGGCAGAGGAGAGCGGCTGGAGGAGGAGGCGAACCTGGCCGGCTTTCCTCCCGAAGAGGGCGTGGCGCTGACGAGAAGCCTGAATCCCATTCGGGTGCTGCGCGCGGTTTTCGATCTGGCGGCGCTCTTCCGCCGCGTCCGGCCCGACATCGTCCACACCCATCTGAGCGCGGATCACTGGCTCTGTCTTTTGGCCGCCCGGCTGACCCGCCAGCCGATCCGGCTTGTCCGGACGATCCACCATCCCCGCGTCGCGCGGGACAGCTTTCTGACGCGCCTTCTGCTCTCAAGGGGCGCGGACGCCGTCATCGCGGTAAACGATTACATCCGGGGCCTTCTGAGCGGCCAGGCCCGCATCCCGGAGGAGAAGCTTCACACCGTGCGCGGCGGGGTGGATCTGAAGCGCTTTATGCCGTCGACCATCGAAACGCGGGCCGAGGGGAGGGAGATTCTCGATACGCCTCCGAATACCCTCTTGGTCGGCATCGTCTCGCGCCTGGCCAGCGACCGGGGGCACTTCACGCTCTTTGAGGCCTTCCGGCGGGTGGCGGAGGGGATTCCCAACGTCCGCCTGGTGGTGGTGGGAAAGGGCGAGTTCTTCCCCCAGCTCGAGGCGCGGGCCGCGGAGCTGGGGATTTCGGATCGGCTTGATTTTCCGGGATTCCGCGAGATCGATCTGGTGGAGATCCTCGCCGCGCTGGATGTGTTCGTTCTCATGGCGCCGGGCTCGGAGGGAAGCTGCCGCGCCGTGCTGGAGGCCATGGCCATGGGGCTGCCCTGCGTCGTGACCAGCCGGATGGGATTGGGCGAAGTGGTGCGGGCGGGGCGGACGGCGCAGGTGGTGCCCCCCGATAGTCCCGAGATGCTGGCCGAGGCGTTGAAAGGTTTTCTCTTGAGCCGAAAGCGGCGGGCCGCTTTC
>JAQBZT010000137.1 GCA_027622355.1 bacterium
CGGAAAGGGGATGGCCCCTTCACGGGGTTTCGTTTTCGCTGAAGGCGCCCGCGCGCGGGCGAGCCTTCCAGGGGCTAGGCGCTGAGGGGCGTTCTCTCTCTCTCTTTGCAGCGAGGTAATTCTTCAGAATGTCGAAGAAGCGATCCCGCTGGCCCGCCTCGAACTCCAGAAGAACACCCATCTTCCAGCAGTGGCCCATCAGGCCGGGTTTTTGTTCCGCCCAGGCGACGCGCCCGAGGCAGTCCACCTGGGCGCTCTTTCCGATCTGGATGCAGATCGGAAAAGGCGCTTCCCCCCGGGGCCTGTACAGGGCAAAGAGGCAAAAGCCGCCGGCGCTGATGTCAATGGGGATGATGGGGTCAGGCGAAAGATCCGGGGACTTCAGCGTGACGAGAGGGGAACTCTCGTCGAGATCAAAATCAATACGATACCGGGCGGACCATCGCGGACTGCGAAGGCTATCGTACATTTCATCACTCCATTCCCCCCCAGGAAAGCCGAAAAAGATTTCGGTGAATTTCTTGTGCAAAACTTGTGGCTCAGTTGCCAAAATATATGGTGAGAGTGAACAAAGTTCAAACGCAATTTCAACACAGGTCAGTATTTTTCAATGGGTTAAGTAAAGAAATAATGAAAATTCTGATTGTTGCGCAAATAGTTCCTTGGAGTAATTTGGAATTTGGTCAAATGGTTTTATGCGTAAAAAAGTTTTCGCTGTGAATGAGACATCTGTATCAGGGGGTGAAGCGCGGAATTTTGGGGAGCGGACGAGCGGACTATCGCGGGAACCAGCCGTGGCCCTTCATGTGGCCGCGGAGGTAGCAGATCTGTCCCGTGTGCTGGGTGTGGTCGCCGAGGAGGCGGGTGAGCCACTCCCCGATGGTGATCTCCTCGCCGAAGGTGTTCGTGATCTTTCGCTCGAGATCGCTCTCGCCGAGGGTTTCGAGGTACGAATTCGTCCGCGCGCGCACGGCCGCCATGTAGGCGAGAAGATGATCCTTGTCGGCGCGGAAGGCGCGCACCTGATCGATTTGATGGCCGACGCCGTTGTTGCCCGGGTCGGGGGGCATGCCGAACTTTTCGTGCCACTTGTCCCCGATCCAGGCCTGATCGCGCCCCGACATGACGGCGATGGAGTTGTCCTCGTAGCGGGTCTGGTGCCAGATCATCCAGGCGATGGTGTTGTCGTTCGCGTTCGGCTGATGATGGAAGTCGTCCTCGGCGAGGTCCTTGACCGCCATCGCGATGACCGCGTTGTTTCGGCCCAGCGCCCTCTTGAAAACATCGGTTGCCTTCATCTCGCGTTCCATGTGAGAAGGGGTGCGGTCGGCATCGAGTAAAACACATATGCGCCCGGAGGGGAACGCTTCGCCGCCGGCGGTTGGAGCGGAAGCGGCCGATGGGTAATCTGCAAGGGCCAAACGGGCGATCAGGGAAGTTTCCCGGATGAGGGGATGGGTGAGCGATTGAAGCGTTTTTTTCGGTGGATTTTTTGGGGTGCTCTGGCCCTGGGGCTGCTGCCGGCCTGCTGGGGCGGGACGGTTGCCCTGTTGCAGAATTTGGTTCCGGTGGTTTTCTTGCCCGGGAAGTCGCTGGGCGGCTTTCTCTTGACCGGAAAGGCGTGGGCGTTTCTCGGCGGCGGGGCGGTCTACGTTCTCTGGCACCGCTTATGGCCGCCGCACTTTCTCTACACCTTTGTCCACGAGATGACCCATTTGATCTTCGCGGTTCCGCTGGGGAAAAAAGTGCGGAGCCTGGAGGTGAACCGCGAGGAGGGGGCCGTCGTCCTGAGCGGGACGAATCCGGTGATCACGCTGGCCCCTTATTTCTTTCCCCTCCCGGCGGCGCTCCTGCTCGGAGCGGGAAAGGCGGCTGAGTGGGCCGTGCCCGATCCGCGCCTGGAACTCGTGACGGCATTTGCTGTCGGCCTCGCCCTCGTTTTTCATCTCATGATGACCGGGAAAACCCTGCGGACCTCGCAGCCCGATCTCCGGCGGAGCGGAAGGCTGTTTTCCTGGGTGGCCATCTATCTGGCCGGTCTCGTTTTCATGGGCGGATGCGCCATCCTCGCCCTCGCGGGGTGGGAGCGGCTTGCCATCCTCGGGCCGGCGCTTCTCGATGAGATTGCAGCCGCATACGCCTGGAGCGGCGCCCGCCTCCTGGAGGGGGTGAAGTGGGGGTGGCGCACGGCAGAGGACATGGGCGGGGAGAGATGGTTCTGAGCGGCGCCTTTCGTCTGAAACGGCGGGCGCTGGCCCTGGGGGTTCTCGCCGCGCTCGCGGCCGGCTGCGCCTATGAGATTCGAGGCGGCGCGCAGGTGCTACATCCAGGCGGGCTCGAGGCGGTCCGCAAAATCGCCGTGGCGCCCTATGTCTATCTCCACGACTGGACGGGGCAATTCCGGGACATCTACCGCCGGGCCGGAATTCTGGCCCTGAAGGGGCAAAAGCGCGAGCGCATCGAGGGAACCTTCCTGCTGGAAAACCATGCCGCCGCGCGCGGCTATGCGCTTGTCCCCTGGCCGGTGCCGGACAAAAAATTGCCTGCGCCACTGCCGGATCGGATCGCCGAGGTGCGGAAAATTCTAGAACGCCTTCGGGCGGCGGGTGCGGGGGGCGTTCTGGTCGCCGCGGGTGAAAGCGGTTGCCAGACGATCGAATACTGCCATGCGCGGCTCAAGATCGTGCTGTTGGACACGGGGGAGGGGCGCATCCTCTGGCGGAGCGAAACCCAGGCGGGCACGCTCCTCTCCCAGGGGGACGAAATGGCGGCCCTCATCCGCGATGCAATTGAATCCCTCCCGGAGGGAAGGCCAGGCGGCGGGGTTCTCCGCTAGGCCGGCCTATTTTTCCTGATATTCGCAGTGAATGAGATAATCCTCGCGGCGCGGGCCGTAGACCGCCAGGAGGCGGCAGGGGCCCTTGCTGGTGACCTCCGCGCCGTGGGGCGTCTCGGGGGGAACGCGGAAGACGCTGCCCGCTGCGATCGCAATTTTTTTCTCCCCGAGCGTAAAGTTTGCGTTGCCCTCGACGACGAAGACCAGTTGCTCGAAGGGGTGGGTGTGCGGCGCTTCGTTCGCGCCGGGGTGCACCTCGGTCATCACCAGCATGGACCCTTCGCCCGTGAAAACTTTGCGCGTCACCCCGGGCCGGACCTCGGTCGCCGGTATCGTGTCCCATGCGTACGTGTTCATCCATGTCCTCTCTTTTTGGAGAAAAGCGGGGTATCCCGGATATGTTCCTCCGATTCTGGAAAAGCGCAACCGCATCCCCGGCGCTGGTAAGAGTGAAATGACGCTTTGGCATGAGCGAAACCGGGAGAGGGCGTGCAGAACAGGACAATTTGACAATTTCCCTGAGAGGGACGCCATCTAAGTCGTTGATAATATTATATTTGTTGAACATGGAATATGGCACATCCCTTGCTGTTATCCCAGGTACGTTGGGTAAGGCGTTCTTAGGCGGCACGCCTTTCCCGATGGGCGTGAGGAGTGGTCGATCGGGTCGGCGCTCCTCCGCCACGCCATTATTCATTTAGTTTATGCGTTTCCTTTATGCGGCTCCACCAAAAATGGCACGGCCCCCTCTTCCCGCCCCCGGGAAGAGGGTTTTTTTTGTCCCTGTTTTCCTTCCAGCGTTTTCCAAACCCACCTCCTTGGTTTATTCTTATCTGGTGTTCTTTGGACGAAATGCCGCCGAATCCGTCTTCGGGCGGTTTCGGCGGCTGATTCTTTTACCCGATAATTTTTGAGGTGAACAACATGGCAGATAAAGTTCGTCTGGCGTCCGTGGGTGTCGGCTGGTGGGCAGCTGTTTTGGGCGACGCCGTGGGACGCAGCGGAGCGGCCGAGATCGTCAGTTGCTTTGCCCGCTCCGAGGAGAGCCGCAAGGCGTTTTCCGAAAATACGGCTGCCGCGCGGCTGCCAGCTACGAGGAAGTCCTGAAGGACCCCGAGGTCGAGGGCATCCTTCTGGTCACCCCCCATTCGACCCACGACGACATGATCGCTCAGGCCGCCTCGGCCGGAAAGCACGTCTTCGTCGAAAAGCCCTTGACCCTGACCGCCGCGGGGGCGAAGAAGGCCATCGCCGACACCTCGAAGGCGGGCGTTACCCTTCTGGTGGGCCACAACCGCCGCCGCTCGGGTGCCAATCGGAAGATCAAGGAGATGATCGACAGCGGCGCGCTCGGTCAGCTGCACCAGCTCGAGGCCAACCTTTCGCTCGGCGCGGGGCTCACCCCGCGGGCTGGCTGGCGGAGCGACCCCGCCGAGTGCCCCGCCGGCGCCATGACCGGCCTCGGCGTCCACATGATCGACAACCTGCACTACCTCGCCGGCCCGGTGAAGCGCCTCTTCGCCATGAGCAAGCGGATTGCCGGCAAGAGCCAGCTCGATGACGTGACGAGCATCGTCCTCGAATTCGAGGGCGGCCCCCTCGGCTACATCGGCTCGACCTATGTCATTCCGAAAATCTGCACGACGACGGCCTTCGGCACCCAGCTCAACGCCTGGTCCGAAGAGGACGGCGCGCGGTTCTTCATCCAGAAGCCCGATCAGATGGTGCGGCAGGAAATCCCCTGCCAGGCGGGCGATTCGCTGGCCGAGGAGATCACCGAGTTCGCGGGCTGCATCCGCGGAACGGCGAAGCCCGAGACGGGCGGCCCCGAGAGCCTGGAAGTGGTGGCCGTGCTCGAGGCCGTGGTCGAGAGCGCCCGGACGAATCAGGCAGTCGAGATCAGCAAGTACCGTTAATTTTCCGTCCCCGTGGCGGATTCTGTGCGGAGGAAGCGCATGCCGCAGATGCGATATGTCGGCACCTCGCCGACGAAAGAAGACGCCCTCGCCAAGGCGCTGGGCGAGACCCTCTACAGCGACGATCGCCGGCTTCCGGGCGAGGTCTTCGTCCAGGTCATCCGGGCCCGGATGGCGCCCGCGCGCGTCAAGAAGATAGACCCCCGGGCTGCGCTCGCCATCCCCGGCGTGCTGTGCGTCCTCACGGCGAAGGATATCCCCGGCGCGAACGAGGGCCGCTACCCGAATTATCCCGTTCTCGTCGAGGAAACCGTGAGCGGCATCGGCGATGCCATCGCCATCGTCGGCGCCGAGACGCGCGATCTCGCCCGCGAGGCGGCCGAGAAGGTGCGCGTCCTCTACGAGCCGCTCCCCGGCGCCTATGACTTCCTCGCGCCCGAGGGCGAGGTGCTCTGCGACTGGAAGACCGAGAAGGGCGATGTGGAGGCCGGCTTCCGGGCGGCGGATTTCATCGCCGAGAACGCCTACTTCTCCGCCTGCCTCGATCACGCCTTCATCGAGCCCGAGGGCGGCCTCGCCTGGATGGACGAGCGCGGGGTGATGAACATCTGCGTGCCGACCCAGGCCATCGAGAACGCCCAGAAGGTGGCCCACACCCTGGCCCTCCCCGAGAGCCGGGTGCGGCTCATCTGCCCGATGGTGGGCGGCGCCTTCGGCGGAAAAGAACACCCCCTCCTGGGCGATTTCCTCGCGCTGGCCGCCCTGCGCACCGGAAGGCCCGCGCGCATGGCCTACACCCGCGAGGAAACCATCCGCACCGGCAGCAAGAAGCACCCCTTCCAGATGCACTACCGCACGGGTGCGACGAAGGACGGCAAGCTCACCGCCGTCGAGGTCGACATCATCGCGGACTCGGGCTCCTACCCGACGATGAGCCGGGGGCTCGTCCTCGGCGGGCTCTGCATCAGCGGCGGGCCCTACGAGATCCCCAACGCCCGGGGGCGCGCCCGCGCCGTCGCGACGAACAACCCCTTCACCGAGGCCATGCGCGGGGTGGGGGCGAACCAGGTCTGCTTCGCCTATGAGTCCCAGATGGACGAGGTGGCGGCCGGCATCGGGATGGACCCGGCCGCGTTCAGAAGGCGCAACTTCATCCAGAAGGGCGGCACCCTGATGCAGAAGCAAAAGGTGCCGACGAAGGTGATCCTCCCCGAGATCATGGACAAGGTCGAGGCCTCGATGAAGCGGAACGCGCGCCCGAAGAAGGCGGGTCCCTGGCGGCGCGGGGTCGGCTACGCGGCGAACCTCGCGGGCTACGGAAGGCCCCGCAACGAGGGCGAGGCCTATCTCTCGATTCAGGATGACGGGAGCGTGAGCCTGCGCGCGGGCGCGACCGATGTCGGCGCGGGCCAGACCCAGACCTACCGCCAGATCGCCGCCGAGGCCCTCGGCCTTTCGCTGGAGAGCGTGACCGCCGTCATGTCGGACTCGGAGATCACCCCCTTCTGCGGCATCACGGCGGGAAGCCGCCAGACCCTCATCTCGGGCGGGGCCACCTACCGCGCGGGGATCGCGCTGCGCGGAAGACTGCTTCAAGGCGCCGCCGAGCTCTTCGAGGCCGCCGTGGACGATCTCGAAATCGAGGGCGGAAAGATTTTTGTGCGCGCCGCGAAGGATCGGAGCGTCACCGTCCCCGAGGCGGTGAAGAAGTGCAAGCAGATGGGCCTCGTCCTGCACGACACCGGCAAGATGATCCTCGGCAAGCACGAATACGAGGGCAACGAACAGTACGGCGACGCGGGCGGATGGATGGACTACACCTTCGGGGTCCACGCCGCCGAGGCCGAGGTCAACATCGAGACCGGCGAGATCCGCCTGCTCGATTACCGCGCCGCGCACGATGTCGGCCAGGCCATCAACCGCCAGCACGTCGAGGGCCAGTTCGAGGGCGGCGCCATGATGGGCATCGGCCACGCCCTGATGGAAGAGATCATCACGAAGGACGGCGTTCCCCTCACGGATCACTTCGAGGGCTACATCATCCCGACGGCGATGGAGACCCCCGCCTGGGAGGACATCATCGCGGAATCCGGCGAGGGCTTCGGCCCCTACGGCGCCAAGGGCATCGGCGAGCCCCCCTGCGCCGCCGCCGCGGCCGCCGTCGCCAACGCCGTCAGCAACGCCATCGGCGCGCGCATCACCCGCATCCCCATCACCCCCGATCACGTCATGGAAGTGCTGGGGAAGATCAAGAGATAAGCCCTCACCCCCGCCCTCTCCCGAAGGGAGAGGGAGTAAGAGAGACCCCTTCTCCCCCCGGAGAAGGCTGGGATGGGGGAAGATTTTCAAAGAGCGCCCCGTAGATGTGGGGCGTTTTTTTTGTAGCCTCCGCCGGGTAGAATCCCCCATCGGATCGCAACGGCATATGGGAAACGGTATATGGGAGGGCGGCCGTGGCGGGAAGCTTCTTTGAAGTGCTGCGCGTTTTCACTCGGCTGGGGCTGACCTCGTTCGGGGGCCCGACGGCGCACCTGGGCTTCTACCGCGAGGAGATCGTCGCGCGCAGGAAGTGGGTGGACGAGCGCGCCTACGCGGATCTGATCGGGCTCTGCCAGTCGCTGCCCGGGCCGGCGAGCAGCCAGGTGGGCATCGCGCTGGGCGTCGCGCGCGCCGGAATCCGGGGGGGCTTCGCCGCCTGGCTCGGCTTCACGCTGCCCTCGGCGGCGGCGCTGGTCCTTTTCGCGCTGGGCCTGCCGGCGCTTCAGGAGGCTTTCGGCACGTCCTGGCTCCACGGCCTCCAGATCGCCGCGGTGGCCGTTGTCGCGCGCGCCCTCTGGGGCATGGCGAACATCCTCTGCCCGGACCGCCCCCGCGCCGCCATCGCGATCCTCGCGGCGATTGTCCTCCTCTGGACGCAGACGGCGGCCGTGCAGGTTCTCGTCATCCTCGGCGGCGCGATCCTCGGGCGGATGATTCTCCCCGGCGGGGACGGGGAGCGCGCCGCGCCGCTGGGCCTCGCCGTCCCGCGCGCCGCCGCGATCGGCTGCCTCGCCGCGTTCTTCGCCCTCCTAGTCGCACTGACCCTGCTGGCCAAGGCCCTG
>JAQBZT010000138.1 GCA_027622355.1 bacterium
GGGGGAGGCGGGAGGTGCTGCTCCCCGGGAGCATGGAATACTCCGCGGTCACCCATCCTTCGCCCGCCCCTTTCTTGTGGGACGGAACAGTCCCCTCCACCGACGCCGTACACAGCACCCGCGTGTTTCCCATTTCGATCAGACAGCTTCCCGCCGCCGTCTGGATGTAATCGAGTTGAATGCGGGTTTCGCGCAGCTCGTGCGGCCGCCGCCCCCCCGAACGGACGGGAGCTTCGGCTTCGCCGCCCGATTTCGTCTCTTCAGGATTCACGATTCCAGCTCCGGGAAAGAAAAATACGCGCGGCGCGGGCTAGCCGCCGATGGCGCTCATCGTGCGCTTGGGCTGTTCGAACTCTTTTTGCCCGATCAGATGGCCGGGCGTTTTCGTGCGCACCACATCCGCCAGCCATTTCTTAATCTCATCGTCCGTGGCGCCGCCGCGAAGAAGGGATTTGATGTTGTGCTCCTCGAGGGAGAAAAGACAGGTGCGAATCTCGCCCTCCGCCGTCAGCCGAATCCGGTTGCAGGCCTGGCAGAAGGGGCGCGTCACCGAAGCGATGACGCCCACCTCTCCCTTGCCGTCCTTGTAGCGGTAGCGGGTGGCCGGGTCCGAGAGATGGCCGCTCACCAGCTCGAGCTCGCCCTCGGCCGAAAGCCCCGCCAGAATCTCCTCGGCGGAGAGGACTTTGTCCTTCTCCCAGCTCTTGTCTGCATCGAGCGGCATGTATTCGATAAAGCGGACGACGTGGCCCGTTTCGCGCGCCCATCTGGCAAAGCGGGGCAACTCTTCCTCGGTGAGCCCCTTGATCGCCACCGCGTTGATCTTGATCGGGCTGAAGCCCGCTTCCACGGCCGCCTCGATGCCCGCCATCACCTGCGAAAACACCTTGCGGCGCGTCATGAAGAGAAACTTGTTCTCATCCATCGTGTCGAGGCTGATGTTCACCCGCCGAAGCCCCGCCTCGAAAAGCCGCTTCGCCATCTCGGGGAGAAACACCCCGTTCGTCGTGAGGGCCATGTCCATCCCCGGCTGTATCTCGAGCATCTTCCGGATGAGGATATGAAGGTCCTTGCGCAGAAGCGGCTCCCCGCCCGTCAGGTGATAGCTCACGAAGCCCAACTCGGTGGTGAGGCGGACCACCCGGGCGATCTCCTCGTAGGTGAGGATTTCCTCGTGGGGCAGGAAGGTCATGCCCTCCTCGGGCATGCAGTAGAAGCACCGGAAGTTGCACCGATCCGTCACGGAGATCCGCAGGTCGTCGTGGGCGCGTCCGTAGTTGTCGTAAAGCAAAGTCCGCCTCCTAGGCCCCGTCCGGGGGGCTGAGTACGTGTCCGGTCAGGGCGGTATTGTAGCCTCCCAGCCCCTCAATGGCATGCGCGAAAGCCGGGTCCCGCAAAATCTCGGCCATCCGCTGCACGGAGGGCTGCGCCCAGCTCTCCGCGCTGAAAATGAAATCGAACCGCTCGAGAGAGAGCGGGAGAAAATCGAGCCCGAGCAGGTTCGCCGCCGCGCGGATGCCGAGCCCCGCGTCCGCCCGGCCGGCGGCCACGGCCATCGCGACCGCCATGTGGGTGGTTTCGACCCGCTCGTAGCCCGCGACATCGCCCGGGACGATGCCTTTTTCCTTAAGAAGGTGATCGAGAAGAATCCGCGTTCCGGCGCCGCTCTGGCGGTTGACGATGACAACGCCCTCGCGGGCCAGATCTTCGACCCCCTTGATCCCCTTCGGGTTGCCGGGCGGAAGGAAAATTCCCTGCTCGCGCTGAACAAAGTTCACCACCACCACCTCTTTCCCCTTGAGGTAGCGGCGGATGTAGCTCCAGTTATAGTCCCCGCTCTCCGGATCGAGCAGGTGGCTGCCCGCCACGTGGGCCTCGCCGGCTCTGAGCGCCATCAACCCCGCCATCGAGCCCACCGCCGAAGTCGAGAGGCTGTACGCGGGATGGCGGCGGCGAATCTCCGCGGTCAGCAAATCGAGGGCGTTGTCGTGGCTGCCCGCCACGAGAATGTTGCCCTTGATTTCGCTCAAGGGGCGGAGAAGCTCCACCTGCACTTCCTCGCCGGCCTCGATGCCCTCGGAGCGGGCGGGGATGCGGACGATGCCGTCCGCCTCGATCAGGCTCGATATGACGCTCGCTCCCCGCTTGGCCGGAAGCGCCATCATCTTTCCCCCCACCTCCCCGAGCTTGACGCGGAGAAACTCCTCCATTCCGGGGTGGGAGGCGCTCTTGCGCGAGAGCCGCGCGGTGACAACGGGCGACCCGGACACCGGCGCGCCCATCATGTGTGCCATCAGCGGGCGGGCGAATTCGCGCACCGCCAGCGCCGCCGAAACCGGATAGCCGGGAATGCCGAGAACGGGCTTGGCCTCGCCCGAGGCCGCCGGACACACCCCGAGGATGGTCGGCTTCCCCGGAAAAATGGCCACGCCGTGCACCAGCACTTCGCCGCGCTTGCGGATGACGCCGGCGGTGAAATCCTCCCGGCCCGCCGAGGAGCCGGCATTGATGAGCACGATGTCGGCGCGCTCGAGCTCCTCCGCGAGGGCCGCCTCGATGTGCCCGAAGGTGTCCTTCACGATATCGCGGACGACCGGCGCGCCGCCCCACTCGGAAATGTAGGAGGAGAGAATCACGGAGTTGAACTCGATGAGATCGCCGGGCCGAAGGTCGGCGCCCGGGGGCACGAGTTCGTCCCCGGTCGGGATGATCGCCACCACGGGGCGCTTGCGGACGCGGACGCGCGTGACGCCCGCGGCCAGCATCCCCCCCAGGTCGTAGGGACGCAGACGGTGCCCCGCCGGGAAGAGGAGCTGGCCCTCGACCACATCCTCCCCCGCGACGCGCACATGGTGCCAGGGAGAGAGGGCCGCCTCGAGGCGGATCGTCCCATCGCCCGCATCGTCCACGATTTCGATCATGGCGACCGCATCGCACCCCGGCGGCAGGAGATCGCCGGTGTCGACGGGATGCGCATCCACATCCACCCGCAGGGTGATCGGCTGTACCGGGGAGGCCCCGAAGGTCTGCTCGGCGCGCACGGCATAGCCGTCCATGGCGGCGGCGTGAAAATGGGGGCTCGACACCGCCGCGTAAACTGCCTCGGCCGCCACCCGGCCGAGCGCCTCGGGAACCGGAATCTCCTCGGCGGGAAGAGCGGCGGCCGGTATCCGGGCGAGCAGCCGCGCGAGGGCCTCCTCCCGGGGAATATTCTCCAGATAGATGTTCCGCCCCGCCAGGGGAAGAGGATTCGTCATCTTTGTCCTCAGTAGAGCGTGACTTCCACTTCGGTGTCGGCCGTCAATCCTTCCCGCTCGAGCGGGATCACGATATAGCCGTCGGCCTTGGTCATGGTCGAAATCATGGCCGAGCTTCCCATGAGCGGGTGCGCCACCAGTTCCCCGTCCTTGCGCTCGAGGGCGACGCGGACCAAATCCTCCCGCCCCGGCGCCGAGGGAAGATTTCTCGACAGGCGGGCGGAGACTCTCCCGTCCGGCCCCGCCGCCCTCTCGGCCTCGCCGCTCAGCTGCCGGAGAAGAGGACGCACGAAAGCGTGGAAGATCATGAGCGCGGAGACGGGATGTCCCGGTATCCCCAGCACCGCCTTGTCCACCCCTTCTTTCCGCACCCTTCCGATGATGGTGGGCTTGCCGGGCTTGATGGAGATGCCGTGCACGAGAACGCCCGGCTCCCCGAGCGAATCAATGGCCTCGACGGTGTGATCGCGCACCCCCATCGAGCTGCCCCCCGAGATGAGCACGACATCGGAGCGATCGGCCGCCTTCGCGAGCCGCGCCTTGATGATGTCCAGATCGTCCGGGAGGATGTCTTCGGTCTCGGGGATACCGCCCGCCTCGGTGACAGCCGCCGCGAGGGAGAAGCGGTTGATGTCGCGGACCTGGCCGGGAGCGGGCGTCTTCCGCGGATCGATCAGCTCATCCCCCGTCGGAAGGATCGCCACCCGCGGCTGGCGCCGCACGTTCACCGTCAGAATGCCCACGCCGGAAAAGGCGCCGATGTCCTGGCTGCGGAGCCGCGCCCCTGCGGACAGAATCCGCTCTCCGGCCTTGAGATCATCGCCTACGGCCAGGATGTTCTCACCCACCGAAACGGGGCGCTTGATCTCGACGGTCTCGGGGTCGGGGGCGGAGGTGTACTCCTCCATGACGACACCGTCGGCGCCCTCGGGGATCATCCCCCCCGTGCTGACGCGGGCGGCCTCCCCGCGCCCCAGCGAAAACCCCGGGGCCTGCCCCATCAGGACCTGTCCGGCGACATTCAGATAGGCCGGGATGGACTCTCCCGCGCCGAAGGTGTCGGCGGCCCGCACGGCATAGCCGTCCATCGTCGCACGGGGAAAATCGGGAAGCGGAACAGGGCTGCACACATCTTCGGCGAGAATGCGGCCCACGGCACTGAAGACAGGTACCTCCTCCGCAGGGAGCGGCGCAAACCCCCGCACCGACTCCATGGCTTCCTGTGGCGAGACGACCTGGAAAAATTCCATGGCACCACCTCTACTCCGCCGGATGGCCCGGCATAGACTCTCAAAAAAACCATCAAAAAAAGCCAGCCCCCGCAAATGCGGAGCTGGCTCGGCAATCCCGGAATGCCGGAGGGGAGACATCCGGCTCCGTCTTCATGCCCAGCGCTCCTTTCCAAACTGCGGGAGGCTCCGCCGTTTCCAGCGAAACCCTTTCGGCGCCTTGCCCGTGCCCTCCTTCCTACAAGGAGGGCCGAAGAGCATCAACGCTCGGAGGCTGTACCGGGTAGCGTACCGGCGCAAGGCGCCGGCTGAACTGGTCTAGGCTTTGTCCCCAGTGGTGGTTTTTCCGGAGATCGGGGCCGCGGCCTCTCCGGTCTCTTCTTTCTTCGCGGGGAGTTCCCCGTCGTCACTTATGCCCTTCTTGAAGCTCTTGATGCCGCGCGCCAGGCCGGAACCAATCTCGGGGAGCCGCTTGGCGCCAAAAACCAGCACGGCAATGGCCAGGATGAGCAGAAGTTCGGGAAATCCCATATTCATCGGGAACATGAGCGGACTCCTTGAATGTCGCAGCCCTAGGCGGCCGCATCTGCATAAACCCGGGTGGCCGCAGCAACGGCCTCACCCACCCGGCCATTATAACCCATCTTGCTGAAAATCACTTCCAGGGCCGAAAGGAGGTAGGTGACGTTGGCCTGGGTGGCACCGTGGCCCATCATGCCGATCCGCCAGATTTTCCCGGCCACCGCCCCGAGGCCGCCGCCGATTTCGATGTCGAAATCGTTCAAAAGCTGTTTGCGGACGGCACTATCGTCCACGCCCTCCGGCAGGACAACGGTATTCAAGGTCGGGGTGCGGACCCCTTCCTGGGCGAACATCGTCATTCCCATCGCCTCGACCCCCGCCTGCAGGGCGCGGCTGGCGAGGGCATGCCGGGCGAAGCGGGCCTCAAGCCCTTCCTCGAGGACCACCCGGAGCGCCTCGCGGATGGCGTAGTTCATCGTGATCGGGCCCGTGTGGTGGTAGGAGCGATTGCTGCCCCAGTAGTTTTCAATCATGGTCACGTCGAAATACCAGCTCTTCACCTTCCCCTTGCGCTCGCGCATCTTGCCGATGGCCCGCTCGCTCATCGAGAGCGGGGCAACCCCCGGCGGGCAGGAGAGGCACTTCTGGGTACCGCTGTAGGCGATCTCCACCCCCCACTTGTCCATCTCGACCGGAACACCCCCGAGCGAGGTGACGCAGTCCATGAGAAGAAGCGCGCCGTGCGCGCGGCACAGTTTGCCGATCTCCTCCATGGGCTGGAGAACGCCCGTGCTCGTCTCGGCGTGAATGATTCCGACAAGAGCGGCGTCCGGGTTGGCGTCGAGGGCCTTTTTGAGGTCCTGGGGATCGATGGCATGCCCCCAGGGGGCCTCCACCCGGATCACCTGGGCGCCGTAGCGGCCGGCCACATCGCACATCCGCTCGCCGAAAACGCCGTTGACGCAAATGATGGCCTTGTCGCCCTCTTCGATCACGTTGCAAACGGCCGCTTCCATCCCGGCGCTTCCTGTCCCCGAGACGGGAAAGGTCACCCGGTTTTCGGTGTTCATCACCTGGCGCAGCATCTGCTGGCAATCGTCCATCACGGCGAGGAAATCGGGGTCGAGATGTCCGACGACATTCGTGCTCATGGCTCTGAGTACGCGCGGATGAACAGGGCTCGGCCCAGGGCCCAGCAGAAGACGCAAATGCGGGTTCAGCTCTTGAAACGACATGCTTCCCTCACTGCCAGAAGAGACGAAAGAATACGCTGGCACCCAAGGCACCAGCGCAAAAGTAAAAAGGCCTTTTGACCAGCGCGCACCATAGCACAGCCGCCGGAGAGGGGAAAGAGAACTGCCCCCGGGCGCCGGAACTCGACGGGAGGCGGCTGTGCAAGTATCCGCCCGGTGAGGAATTTTCCTCCCAAAATCACTCTATTGCACAGTTTCCGTATTTTCCGGCCCGGATGCGGCAACCGGCCCCGGCGCGCTTTCACCCCGGAGAGGATCTCAAAAAGAACAAATCCGAAAACATTGAATTATCGGAATTTACACCCGGCCCTTCCTGTATACAATTTTACGCGCACTTTCGACGCTTTCGAATGCACGCGCCAGAAGCCGAAAAATTACAGCTTGCCCCATACGGTTCATTCGGATAAGACGATGTTATACATACCAACATGAATACCAAGTCATAAGCACGTGATTGGGGTGGCGCTACGTTTTTATGCCGATGTGCCCGTGTGGCGAAAGTCCCGCGGAACATGCCGGCCCTATTTGAGTGAAATGATAACAGCAAGAACCGCGTTCTCTCTTTACAGCATCCTTCACCTTTAAAGGAGGGAGAGTTATGGCAGAGGAGAAAAAGCTGGGGGATAAACCTTCTTCCGGTATTTCAAGCGGTATTTCAAGGCGCAATTTGATCAAGGCCGCCGCGGGAGTAGGAGCGGCCGCCGCCGTCACAGGCTTTAACATCGGCACGGCCAAGGGGGCAACGACCACCTGGAAAATCCAGACGTCCTGGCCCGGCGGCATCGGCCTCAAAATCTTCAAGGACTGGTGCAACAGCATCAAGGAAAAGACGGGCGGCCAGCTGGCCTTCCAGCCCTTCGGCGCGAAGGACGTGGTGGGCGACTTCCAGCTGTTCGACGCGGTGAAAAACGGCGTCCTTCAGGCCATGAACCCCTTTACGCTCTACTGGGCCGGCCGGATGCCCGCCGCGGTGTTCATGAGTTCCTACCCGCTCGGCCCCCGGAATCCCCACGAGTGGGATGTGTTCTACTACGCGCTGGGCGGCCTGGAAATCACCCGCGACCTTTTCAGCAAATTCAACATGCACTACGTGGGCCCGATCCATCACGGCCCGAACATCATTCACTCGAAGGTGCCCATCCGCTCGATCGAGGATTTCCGCGGCCGCAAGATGCGCCTTCCCGGCGGCATGGTGGCCGAGGTCTTCCAGGGGGCCGGCGCCAAGACCACCCTTCTCCCCGGCTCTGAAATTTTCGCCGGCCTCGAAAAAGGGACGATCGACGTCGCCGACTATGTGGGCCCGGCCATCAACTACGCCCTGGGCTTCCACCAGGTGACCAAGTACATCTCGATGGGCCCCCCGGGATTCATGTCCATCTACCAGCCGGTCGATTTGATGGATCTGACCGTGGGCATGAAAGCGTGGAATGCGCTCTCCCCCGAGATGAAGCGCTTCGTCGAAATGGAAGTGCACGTCTACTCCGACATGCATCATGCGGGCATCCAGAAGGCCGACTTTGATTCCTGGAAAAAATTCGAAGAGGCCGGCACCATCGTCACCCGGCTCTCGCAGGATGA
>JAQBZT010000139.1 GCA_027622355.1 bacterium
GATTTGCACGCGCCCGCACGAGGGACAGGCCACGACATTCACCCCGCGCTGGCGAATCTTGAGGCTCTTGAGAATCTCAAAAGCCACGCGAACTTCCTCGACCGGATCGGCGGCCAGCGAAACGCGGATGGTGTCCCCGATGCCCTCGGCAAGCAGAATGCCGAGACCGACCGCGGATTTGACGCTGCCCGTCCGCAGGCTCCCGCTCTCTGTGATGCCGAGGTGGAGGGGATAGTCCACCCGCTGGGCCATCATCCGGTAGGCGATGACCGCGCGGCCGACGTCGGAGGCCTTCAGGGAGATTTTCGTGTCGTAGAAGCCGCGCTTTTCGAGCATGGCGAGATGCCGCAGGCCGCTCTCCACCATCGCTTCAGGGCTTGCCCCGCCGTATTTCTCGAGCAGTGGCTTCTCCAGCGAGCCCGAGTTGACCCCGATGCGGATCGGGATGCTGTTGGCCCGGGCGGCGGCGACGACTTCGCTCACGCGATCCTCGCCGTTGATGTTCCCCGGATTGATCCGCAGGCAATCCATTCCGGCATCCGCCGCCATCAGGGCGAACCGGTGGTCGAAATGGATGTCGGCGACCAGCGGCATATTGGTGCGCCGGCGGATTTCTTTTAAAGCCTGACCCGCCCGCTCGTCGGGAACCGCGAGACGGACAATCTCGCAACCCGCCTCCTCGAGCCGCCCGATCTGGGCCAGCGTCGCCTCCACATCGTGGGTGTAGGTGTTGCACATGGACTGGACGGCGACGGGCGCCCCGCCCCCGATCAGGATGCCGCGGACGGAAATCTGCCGGCTCCTCCGGCGGTGGAGCGGAAATTCGAAGGGATTGGCGCAGGGAACATCCTCTTCCGCCACAGGCTTGCCGGAGAAGACCATCGGGAGGCTTTGGAAGCCCGGCGCGGGCGCAGTCATTCCCCTGCCGGGCTCGGGCTTCACCTGGAAGACATCGTCCGTAAAGGGAGTGAACTCTGAAAAATTCATCATGCTCTCTCTAGCGGGCCCCGCCTGGCTGGGGGGCGGCCGGCGTATTTTTGGCCGGCGCCGTGCTCTGGGGCTTACCGAACAGATAATACACGCTGTCCTGATAGGTGGCGAAGAGCATCAGGGCGATCAGCAAGGCGGTCCCGACCTGCATCGCCATCTCCTGGACCCGCAGGCTCATCGGCTTCCCGCGGAGCGCCTCGAGGCCCAGAAAGAAAATGTGCCCGCCGTCGAGTATCGGGATGGGGAGCAAATTCAAAATCGCCAGGTTCAGGCTGAGAAGAATCGCGAACATCACCAGATAGCGCATCCCTCGCTTGGCCTGCTCGGCCGCGACCACCGAGATGCGGATCGGCCCGCCGATATCGGCCGGCACCGTGCGGACGAGCATTCCGTAGAGCGTCATCACCGTAAGCCGGATGATGGCGTAGTTCTGGTAGACCGCCTGCCCGAAAGCGCTCACCGGGTTGTAGCGATCGGTGATCGTGCGCGGGCTGATGGAGATACCGATGCGTCCGTAGCCCAACTGTTTTCCGCCGGGCCCTTTCGAGGTGGGGACAATGGGAACTTCAAGAAATTTCCCCTGCCGCTCGATGCGCAGGGTGATCCGCTTTTCAGGGTAGGCGCGGATGATCTCGACGAGCTTCACCCACTTCAGCGTCTCCACGCCGTTGATGGCGACGATGCGGTCATTCGGCTGGAGCTCGGTTTGCGCGGCCGGCGAGTTCGGCAAGACCTGGCCGACCCAGGTCCCCGCCACGGGTATCCCCGCCATGTGGAGGAGCCAGCTGAGCAGAACGGCGAAAAGAATATTGAACATAGGCCCGGCAACGATGACGGCGAACCGCTCCCGGACGGGGCGGAGGGCGAAGGATTTTTTCGGGTCGATCCCCTCTTCTTCCTCGTGGCCGGCTTCCTCTCCCATGAGC
This sequence comes from bacterium, assembly GCA_027622355.1. Classification (NCBI taxonomy): domain Bacteria; species bacterium. The sequence continues at coordinate 1,917 of JAQBZT010000139.1, forward strand.
TTGACGTAGCCGCCCAGGGGGATCAGCGAAACGCGGTAGTCGGTCTCCCCGCGCTGGAAGCCCCAGATGCGCTTGCCGAAGCCGAGAGAGAAGACCGTGGCGCCAATTCCGAGTTTTTTGGCGACCCAGAAATGCCCCAACTCATGGATGAAGACCAGGACGCCCAGCACCAGAACCGCCCAGAAGAACGTTTCAGCAAAACCGTAGAACCATCCAAATATGTTCAGCAGCACAACATCTACCTTTCCAAGCGGCTAGGGGTTTTGCCCCAGGGGACTCGGCGTCCGGAAAACCTCGACTCCGGGTGGAATCTTGAACTCAAAATCCCCATTGTCAAAAGCAACGCCTTCACGAATGTTGAAAAACCGGATTCGAGTTTCATTTCCGAGATGATCCCGAAACTCAAAGCCGAGAATCTGAAAGCTCTCCACGTCCACCTCGAGCCACAGATTGCGAAATCCGCCCTCCATCTTGATCGGCGTCAGGGAAAGCCGGTGCGGCGTCCCCTGCTTCCACACCCCCTCTTTTTGCCGGGGAGCGCCCCATTCCTCCACCGTGATGCGAAAGCTGTCCTCGAGCCTTCCCTTCCCGGCCAAAAAGAGGAGCGGCGTCGGGCTCGCGGCCGAGGAGTTGAGGGGCGTGATCAATACCTGCCGGAGGCTCTCCGTATAAATCCACAGGGTCTTCCCGTTCGAGACGACCATCTGCCGCTCCGGCTCCCGGTAGTCGAAGCGTATGCGGCCGGGCTTGCGGAGCGAAAACCGCCCCTTCGAGCGCGTGATTTTTCCAAGGGAGCGCAGGAGGTTTTCCTGCTCGAAGTCGGCAAAAAGGGTGCGGGTCTTTTCATACTTGATCTGGAGCTGAACCGCGATCCTCTTCGTGCGCGCGTCATTTTCCGCCGGAGCGGCACCCTGCGGCGCGGCCGCCGCCGCGGGGAAAGGCCCGCACAGGGCGGCGCCGAGGAGCGCGGCGAAAAAATACGGCCGAACGGCTTTTTTCCGCTTCCTCGGCCGGGCCGGACCTTCCTCTTCGCCTCCAGAGAAACCCATCGCTATCACCCTCGAAATTCTAGAGACGGCCCCGGGGAGTGTCAAACAATTGCTCGGCAGGGGGAGGAAATCGCCGAAGCGGCCTCCTCGAAGGCGCCTTCCTTGAAGCGGACTTTTCTTCCCTCGCGCGCGATCTTTCCCTCGGCCCACAGCCGGACCACGAGGGGATAAAGCCGATGCTCCTGGACCAGGATCCGGTCGGAGAGGTTTTTTTCGTCATCACCCGGTAGAACGGGAACAGCCGCCTGAAGGATGATAGGCCCGGTGTCCACCCCCTCGTCAATGAAATGGACGGTGCAGCCGGAGATCCGCACCCCCGCGCGCAGGGCCTTCCGCTGCGCATCCAGTCCCGGAAAGCTGGGGAGCAAGGAGGGATGGATGTTGAGGAGCCGCCCCTCGAAGCGGTGGATGAACTCCTCTCCCAGGATGCGCATGTAGCCGGCGCAGCAGATCAGATCGGCCCCGGCCTTCTCCACCGCATCGCCAAGCCGCGCCTCGTAGCCCGGCGCCGCCGGGTCGATCCACTCCGCCGCCACCCCGGCGCTCCGGGCCCGATCGAGGGCGGGCGCATCCCGCTTGTCGCTCAAGACGGCGGCTACCCGCGCCGGAAAATCCGCCTCGGCCGACGCATCGAGGAGCGCCTGCAGGTTTGACCCCCGGCCGGAGGCCAAAACCACCACCCGGCAAAGCGTCCCGCCGCCTTTTTTGCTCACGATATCCCCTCAATCCGCACGGCGGGCTCCCCCGCCCCCCGGGCATGTACCTCGCCGATGCGGGAAAAAGCGACCTCGGCCGCCCCGAGCGCCGCCTCCACCTGCGCCGCCGCCTCCGGGGCGACAGCCATCACAAAACCGAGCCCCATGTTGAAGGTGCGGTACATCTCGGCCGCCTCGACCGGCCCGCGCCCGGCGATCAGGGAAAAGATGGGCGGCCTCTCCCAGCTTGCGGGGTCGAGTCTCGCCTGCCCGCCCTCGGGGATGATCCGCGAAAGGTTCCCGGGCACCCCCCCGCCCGTAATATGCACCAGACCGTGCACGCCCTCGATCTCCCGAACGGCCGCCACGGCCTTTGCATATATTTCCGTCGGGGCCAGAAGCGCCTCCGCGAGAGGGGTGCCCAGCTCCGGCACCGTATCGGGTTTTTTCCACGCCTCGACATCGGGAAGTATCCGCCGCACGAGCGAGTAGCCGTTGCTGTGGAGCCCGGACGAGGGCAGTCCGATCAGGACATCGCCCGTGCGCACGGCGGTTCCATCAATCAGACGGCGGCGCGAAACCACGCCAACCGCGCATCCGGAGAGGTCATAGACGCCCGGTTCGTAGAAGTCCGGCATCTCGGCCGTCTCGCCCCCCAGGAGCACGCAACCCGCCCGGCGGCATCCCTCGCCAATTCCTTCCACCACCTCGGCCAGCGTCTGCGCATCGATCCGCCCGGTTCCCAGGTAGTCGAGGAAAAAAAGCGGGATGGCGCCCGCCGTCAGCACATCGTTCATGCACATTGCCACAAGGTCGATGCCGATGGTGCGGTGGCGCTTCAACTCTTGGGCGATGATGAGCTTCGTCCCCACTCCGTCGGTGCCGGATATCAGCACCGGGTCCTCCACCATCGCACCGAGGTGAAACATGCCGGCAAACTGCTTCAAGTCACCCAGCACCCGGCCGGGATGGGCCTTTTGCGTCGCGCGCACGGTTTCCGTGATGTCGCAGACAAACTGATCGCCGCCTGCCACATCCACTCCAGCGGCCCGGTATGTCATGTTTTTCCTGGAAACCAAAGGGAGCCCTCTATGGGTCAATGCATCTGCGTTTTTCTGCGAGCCAAGATGAAATGAGGATTCGGCACTCGCAATACATCTCAAGGATAGGCTTCTGAAAGCGCCCGGACCAGTTCCACGTTCAGCCGGTGGCCGCTCTTGGATGCGGTCACCTTCCCCTGCAGGGGCCGCCCGAGAAGATATACATCGCCTACGAGATCCAGAATCTTGTGGCGGACGAACTCATCGGGAAAGCGAAGCTCCGTGTTCACGATGCGCTCCCGATCCACGAGAATCACATTCCCCCACCTGCCGCCCTCGCCCAGCCCCATCTTCTCCAGGGACTCCAGCTCCCAGATAAAGCTGAACGTGCGGGCCGGGGCCAGCTCCTCGCGGAAGCTCTCCGCGCCGGAATGATGGTAGGTGAACTCCTGCTGGCCGATGGGTTCAGGGTAATCCATATGATAGGTGACGGAGAAGGTTTCCGCGGGCTCGATTCGGATGAAGCTGCTGTCCGCTTCCTTGTCCCTGACCTCAATCGTCTTGCCCACAACCAGCGACCGCACCCCGCCCTCCTGTTCGACGATGCCGGCATCCTCAATGAGCTGACAAAAATCCGCGGCGGAACCGTCCGTGTTCGGCACCTCTTCCCCGATCTTCACCATGAGGTTGGAGATGCCGTAGGCGTGCAGCGCACTCATGAGATGCTCGATCGTCCGGGCAACAGCGGTTCCGTTCCGCAGGTTGGTGGCATGGTTCGTGTTCTCCACAAATTCCGCCTGTGCGGCGATCGTTTCCTTGTTCGTCAGGCTACCGAAGCGGATGCCCTGTCCCGCGGGGAGCGGCTCGAGTATCAGCCCCGTCTTCACGCCGGAGTGCAGCCCCAGCCCGTAGAGAACGACGCTTCTCCCGATCGTCTTCTGTAACATCCCCGCGCCGCCTCGCGCCGTGGAGGACGAAGCGGGCCGCTTTGTTTTCCGGCCGGCCGTCTTCTGAAAAGGAGCGCCCGCAAGGGCGGATCCGGCCACACCGGATTTCACCTCTACATTTTCCTCGGGGTACAGCTTTGCGTTGCTATTCTTCAACAATTGCAATCTGCGGGCTTGAACGGCCTGTCCCACCACATCCAGAACCACCTCGATGGAGAGTGGCTTCTCGATGAAGTCGAACGCGCCGAGCTTCGTGGCGGTGACAGCCGTGTCGATGCTGCCGTGGCCCGACATGACCACCACCTCCACGTCTCCGTCGGATTCCTTGACGGCCTGGAGGGTCTTGATCCCGTCGATTCCCGGCATCCAGACATCCAGAAGAACGACATCGGGGGCGTGCGTGCGGACCATCTCCAGAGCGAGTTCGCCCGTGGCCGCCTTCGCGACCCGGTAACCCTCGTCCTTCAAGATGGCTTCCAGACTCGACAGAATGGTCTCTTCATCGTCGACGATGAGAACGTGGCCTTTATCCAAGAGCAGCGATCCTTTCGATCTCGGCCGAAACGGAGGGCGGTGAAGCCAGCGGAATCGTAACACGGAAGATGGCCCCTTTGGGATTGTTGTCTTCCACCGTAATCAGGCCGTTGTGCTCGCTGATGATACGGTGGCAGATGGCCAGCCCAAGGCCGGTCCCCCGGTTCTTCGTCGAAAAGTACGGGAAAAATACATCGAGCTTGTTCTCATCGGGAACGCCGTCTCCCTCGTCCCGCACCTCGACCACCACCTGGCTGCGGGGAACGTCGAAGGAAGCCTGAAACTCGACCACCCCCTCGCCGTTCATGGCCTCGAACGCGTTCTCGAGCAGGTTGATCAGGACGCGCTGCAACTGCTCGGAGTCCGCCATCACGTAAGGAATATCCGGATCGAAATCGATCTTCAGGCGGACATCGGCGCTTCTGTCCTGATACAGGGAAACCACCTCGCCGAGAAGACTGTTCAGACGGACCGGCCGAAGCCGCGGTTCGGGCATGCGGGCGAACCGGCTGAACTCGTTCACCAATTCCATCAAGCTCTGTACCTGGTGAATGATGGTTTCGGTGCACACTTCGAAGACATCGGGGAAATCCTCGGCGTCCTGCTGGAACTTCCGGCGCATCCGCTGGGCGGAAAGTTGGATCGGGGTCAAGGGGTTTTTGATCTCGTGCGCGATGCCCTGGGCCACTTCGCGCCAGGCGGCCGAGCGCTGGGCACGGATGAGCGCCGTCATGTCATCGAACACGATAACGCCGCCGATATTTCGCCCCTCGGCATTATGAAGCAGCGTCAGGCTCGCCCGAAGGGTCAGCACGCGGCCGTCCAGCATGATCTCCACCTGATCCGACGCGCTTTTCCTGCCCTCTTCCCGCATCATTTTCAGCAGGCTGCGCACCGGTTCGAGATGATTGCTCGAAAATACCTCGTTGAAAGGTTTTCCCACCGCGTCCTGGGGAGACAACTGGAGAAGTTGCGAGGCCGCGTTGTTGAGAATGGTGATCCGGCCCCGGCGGTTGATGGAGACCACCCCCGTGCCGATGTGCTCGAGCATGGCCTCCATGTAGGCCCTTCGGCGCTCGATCTCGAGGTTAGACTGGCGGAGATTCTTCGATGCGATTTCGATGTTCTTTTTGTTGTTGTTGAGTTCTTCCGTCATCCGGTTGAAGGCGTCCACGAGGATTCCCACCTCGCCGTCTGCCTCCACGTCGACCCGGTGCTCCAAATCGCCCTCCGAAACCGCCCGGGTGCCCTCCGCCAGCTTTTCGATGGCGACCGTGATGCCCCGCGCGAGGTAGAAGCCGAACCAGATCGCGGAGAAAACGATCAAAAGAGCGACCAGAAGGAAGGTGATGATGTAGCTCGCCTTGATCGGGTCTTTCGAAAGCTCGAACTCTTTGTAGTCTTCGTAGGCGTTGAATATTCCCTTGACCTTTTCCACCAGCCGCCCGGAGACGAACTGGGAGACGACGACGAAGCCCGTGACCTCCTTCCCCGACTTGATGGGATAGATGCCGTGGATGACATCCTCGGCCCCGGCACTCTCCACGCTCGAGCGCGCCTCTCCCCGCAGGACTTCTTCCAGATACCGGGCCTTGGACGAGGGATAGGCGACGCGGGAGACGCCCTCGCGGCTT
>JAQBZT010000140.1 GCA_027622355.1 bacterium
TCCTCGGCCGCGATGGCGGAAAGATCGGCCGCGGGCCACGCATCGAGAAAGATCGTCCCCTTCCCGGTTCCGGCCCCCAGGGCGGCCCAAAGCTCCTCCGCCACATGCGGCGCCATGGGCGCCATGCAAATGAGAAGAATCCCGGCCGCTTCCCGCTGCACGGCGGCCTCGGCGGCCGACTCCGCCCGCAGCGAGGTGGCCAGCTCCATGATGCGGGCCACCGCCGTATTGAAGGAGAACGTCCGCTCATAGACTTCGGTCACATGCTGGAGGGTGTAGTGGGCGTCCCGGCGGAGCTTTCGGCCCGAATCCGATAATCCAGCGGCATCGCCGGCAAAGGACCTCGCCGCCTTCCAGTCCTCCAAGCGCTCCCCGAACGTGGCCCACAACCGCTGAAGAAACCGGTGCACCCCGATGAGCCCGTCGTCGCGCCACTCCTTGTCCCGCTCGGGGGGACCGATAAAGAGCGTATACAGGCGTCCCGCATCGGCGCCGAAGCGGCCCGTGCACTCTTCGATGGAAACCCCGTTGAGCTTGCTCTTGCTCATGACGGCCATGTCGCCGGCCACCTTGTCGCCTGTCTTGTAGCGGCTTCCCGCCGGTCCGTCCCGCGTCACGATCAGCTTTTCCTCGTCCACATCCTTGTAGGGCACCCAGACGTTGCCCTGGGCACCCGCCACCCGGAAGGCCGTCCGGCAGACCATCCCCTGCGTAAAGAGATTCTCAAAGGGCTCCTCGAAAGACACCAGCCCCATGTCGTGGAGCACTTTGGTGAAAAATCTCGAGTAAAGAAGGTGCATGACGGCGTGCTCCGCGCCGCCGATGTACTGGGTGACGGGGAGCCATTTGTTCACGTGGGCGGAATCGAAAACCGCCTTTTCATTTTTCGGGGAAACAAAGCGGAGGTAGTACCAGGATGAATCCACAAACGTGTCCATCGTGTCCGTCTCGCGGCGCGCCGGTTTGCCCGTCCGCGGGCTGAGGGCGCGGAGAAATTCCTCGCTCTGGGCAAGCGGGTTCCCCCCCCGCCCCGTGAAGGCCACATCGCGCGGATGGACAACGGGAAGAGCCGATTCGGGCACCGGCGTGATCGTCCCGTCCTCTTCATAGAGCACCGGGATCGGAACGCCCCAGTAGCGCTGCCGCGAGATGAGCCAGTCGCGGATGCGCCAGTTGATCATCCGATCGCCGAAGCCTTGCTGCTTGAAGTAGTCGATCATTCGCGGGAAAGCTTCGCGGTTCGGCTGCCCGTCGAAGGGGCCGGAGTTCTCCATGACACCGTCCTCGACATAGGCCTCCCTCATCGCCTCGGCGCGGAGCCCGCCGCCCGGGTGCTGAATCACCACCTTGACCGGGACGCCGTACTTGCGCGCGAAAAGAAAATCGCGCTGATCGTGGGCGGGCACGCCCATGACGATGCCGGTTCCGTATTCCATCAGGACATAGTCCGCAACGAACAGGGAGACGCGATCGCCGTTCACCGGATTCACGACGAAATGCCCCGTATCGATCCCGACTTTTTCGCGCTCATCGCTCATCCGATCGGCAACGCTCTGCGCCCGCATCTCCTCGATGGCGGCGCGGAGCGCATCGGCCCGGGGATTGTCCTTCAGGAGCGTTTCGATCAGGGGATGTTCGGGGGCGCACACCATGAAGGTAACGCCGTAGACCGTATCCGGCCGGGTGGTGAACACCGAGAGGGTCTCACCCGTGGCCTCGAGGCGAAAATCGATCCGGGCCCCTTCGCTGCGGCCCAGCCAGTTGCGCTGCTGCTGCTTGACGTGATCGGGCCAGCCGGTGAGCCCATCAAGATCATCGAGGAGGCGCTGGGCATAGTCCGTGATTTTCAAGAACCACTGCCCGAGCCAGCGTTTCTCCACCACCGCTCCGCTGCGCCATGCGATGCCATCGTGGATCTGCTCGTTCGCCAGGACGGTTTCATCCACCGGGTCCCAGTTCACCAGCGCCTCTTTCTTGTAGGCCAGCCCCCGTTCGAGCATTTGGAGGAAAATCCACTGCGTCCAGCGATAATAGCCGGGATGCGCGGTGGAGAGTTCCCTTCGCCAGTCATAGGCGAGACCCGCCATTTTCAGCTGACGGCGCATGTTGTCGATATTTTTCTGGGTCCAGCTGGCAGGGTGAACCGAAGCCTGGATCGCCGCATTTTCCGCCGGAAGGCCAAGTGCGTCCCACCCCATCGGATGCAGCACTTCGAAGCCGCTCATTTTCCGGAAGCGGCTTATTGCATCTCCCATGGTGTAGTTGCAGGCATGCCCCATGTGGAGATCGCCCGAAGGATAGGGAAACATCATGAGGCAGTAGTAGGCAGGCTTCTCCCCAGGGTCGTCCGGCGCCTGGAATATCCCTTTTTCTTCCCAGAAATCCTGCCATTTCTTTTCGTACGTCGTCGGTTCGTAGGGGCCGAGCATGGTTCTCCTCATCTCCAACTGTGGCGGGCAACCGCGAAATCTTCGTTGAGCGTGCCGCAGGCGTCAAGAAGGGCCGGGAAAGAGTCCAAAAACGGAGAGCCGCTCTCAGCGCGCTCCCGTCGAAGGCCCCTCGCCCGCGGGGGAAGCCGCCTGCTGAAATTTTTCCAGGAGATGGGCCGGGATCCGCCCCGGTCTTCCCTCGGCATCCATCTTCGCGTGGACGGTGAACCCCTCGACGAGCGTCCGCCCTTCCTGCTCGACCCGGTAGTCGATGCGGATGCGCGCGCCCTGAGCCGGCCGGAGCCAGCCCGCCACCCGGACCATTCCGTCATAGCGGGCTCCGCTCATGTAGCGGCAGCCGCTCTCCAGCACCGGGAAGAAGATCCCCTCCTTCTCCAATTCCGCGTACGGCGTGCCGATGGCCTGAAATATTTCCGTCCGCAAATGCTCGAACCAGACATAATAGACGGCATGATGCACCACCCCCATCTGATCGGTTTCCGCATAGCGGACACGAAAATCAGCCGTGAAAGGCATTCTTTCTCTCCCCGGCGCAAGACCTCAAAACAGCAACAGCCGGGCAATGCTGAAATATATCAGGATACCGAGGACGTCCACGCCGGTCGTGACAAAAGGTCCGGTTGCCACCGCGGGATCGAACCCGAACCGATGGAGCACCAGCGGGAGAAAAGAGGCCATAATCGAGGAAAGAACCATCACCAGGCAGATCGAAAGGCCGACGACGAGGCCCAGGCTCATCATGGATTGATACTGGAAGAGCGCCAAGGCCCCAAGCAAGACGCCGTACGCCACGCCCAGAATCATCCCGACGAGAAGCTGGCGGAAAACAATGCGGAACCACGCCTTGGGGTCCACGCGGCCGGTCGCGATGCCCCGCACCATGATCGTCGCGCTTTGGGTGCCCACGTTGCCCGCCATCCCGATGATCACCGGCAGAAAGGCGGTCAGCGCAACCACGCGGCTCAATTCATGCTCAAACTGAATGATTAGCCCGGCGGCCAGGATGCCGCCGATCCAGCTCACGAAAAGCCAGGGGAAGCGCGCCCAGGCCATCCGCCCGGGAGAGAGCGAGGTAATCTCCTCGCTCGTGTGCGTACCGGCCATTTTGAGCATATCCTCCGTCGCTTCCTCGCGAAGAACGTCGAGCACATCGTCTACCGTAACGATACCCACCAGAACGCGATCATCGTCTACAACGGGTATCGCCAGAATGTTGTAGCGGGACACCAGGCGGGCAACGCGCTCTTGGTCCTCATGCACGTTCACGCTCCAGACATTCGAGGCCATGATCTCGGAGAGCCGCTGCGAAGGATTGGAGAGAAGAAGCTGCCGAAGGCTGACCACGCCGCGAAGCTGCTTGTCCGCGCCCACAACGTATACATAAAAAACGTAGTCCACCTCGCTCATCTTCCGCACTTCGGCCACGGCTTCTTCCACCGTCATCTCTTCGGGAAGCGCAAAGTAGGAGTCGGTCATGATGCCGCCCGCCGTATCCGGCGAGTAGGCCATGAGCTCTCCGACGGCTTCCGCCTCCTTGTGCTCCAGCAGAGCGAGCACTTCATTCGCACGCTCATCGGAGAGGGTGCCGAGGAGGTAGCGCATCTCGTCGCTGTCGATCGGCTTGAGAAGTTGAACGATATCTTCGTTTGATTGCGAATCGAGAATCCCGCGGACGATGTGTGCATCGCACTCGGTCAGGATTTCCGCCTTGTGCTCCGCGCTTTCCACGACCCGGAAAACAGCGATTCTTTCTTCGGGCTCCATGTGATTGAACATCTGGGCCACTTCGGCGGCATGCATCTTTTCCAGCGCGTTCGCCAGATGCACGTCGGCATTTCGCCGGAGCAGGCGCCGGACCATGTCCTCGATTCGGAGAATCCGCGGGTCGCGCTCATGAACCATAGGAAAACCCTCAAAAACAACGCCCGGCAACATACAGCGGACGCCGGCCTGCCAGGAGGGCCGAAAGGCGCAAACGCGATTTCAGCCCCTATTTCCCGCCAAATATTTCGTCCCGCTCCCCTGTTCCCCTTGCGGAGCGGATACGGGCAGTTTAATATAAAAAACAAGATAATCGGAGACGTTTCCTCTCAGGGGGGCCGTTCGCCATCGCCAAACTGCAAGGCCGATTGACTGGCTTAAAGCCAAAACAACTCCGGGCCCTTGAGCGGCTTTACCGCCGGAAAGTCCCTGGCGGCCAACTCATCCACTTGGAACTGGGCAGAGAGCTTACCGCACTTTCCTTTGAAATTTCGAGACAAATCGGTATCTTGATTGACCGCCAGGGCGTCATCCGCCACGTCATCGTGGGCGACGCCCGGGGGATCGAAATCCCGGAGCTTGGCCGCGGCCGCGCCGGCGGCGCCCGTCTGCGGGGCCTTCGCTGCATTCACACCCATCTGGGACCCTCCCCCCTGTCCCAGGAGGATCTGACCGATCTGGCGCTCCTCCGCCTCGACTCAATGACCGCCATCGAGGTGGGCGAGGAAGGGCAGAGCGAGAGTGTCCACTTCGCTCACCTCCTCCCTTCCCCCGCTGAGGCGTTCGACAATCCGGAAACCGAGACAGCTCCCTCTCCCTGGCAGAGCCGCACCCCCCCATGGGAGATCCAAACCTTCCCGGACCTCTCGCGGATGACGGTAGACGCCGCCGCCCTGGCCGCATCGCTGGAAGAGGGGTTCTCCCGCGCCGCCCGCGCCGGAACTCAACTGAAGAAAGGCGAGCGGGCGCTCTTGATTCACGTGGAAACGCAGGACCGCAGAGGCCGGCCCGCGGAGACCGAGTTGAACGAGCTGGAAATCCTGACAGAGGGTGCGGGGCTCATCCCCTGCGGCCAGATCATCCAGCGCCGCAAGACCCTCGATCCGCGCTATGTCCTGGGGAGGGGACGCCTGGCCGATGTCCTCATGCGCTCCCTTCAGATGGGGGTCGAGGCCCTGGTCTTCTCCCAGGAGTTGAGCCCGGCCCAGACCCGCAGCCTCGCCGAGTTCACAGACTTGAAAATCCTGGATCGGACCCAGATCATCCTCGACATCTTCGCCCAGCGGGCCAGCAGCCGCGTCGGGAAACTCCAGGTTGAGCTCGCCCTGCTTCGCTACATGCTCCCCCGTCTTTCGACCAAGAGCACAGCCCTGAGCCGTCTCACGGGCGGGATCGGCGGCCGCGGACCCGGCGAGACGAAACTGGAAATTCACCGGCGGCGCGCCCATGAGCGCATCCAGCGCCTCGAGCGCGAACTCGACCAGCTTCAGCGCAAGCGCGCCCAGGGCCGTCAGCGGCGGCGGCGGCGGGACGTTCCCGTTCTCTCCCTGGTCGGATACACCAACGCCGGAAAATCCACCCTCTTGAACGCCCTCACCCACAGCGAGGTCTACGTCGCCGATCAGCTTTTCGCCACGCTCGACACCTCGAGCCGCCGGCTGCGGCTGCCCCGCGAGCGCGAGGTCGTCATTACGGACACTGTGGGGTTCATCCACGATCTGCCGAAAGAACTGCTCGGCGCCTTTCGCTCGACGCTTGAAGAACTGCAGGAAGCCGACCTTCTCCTGCATGTCATCGATGCGTCCGCTACCGATTGCGAGGAAAACCTGACCGCCGTCGAGCGTCTACTGGGGGAGATCGTGACCGAAGACATCCCCATCCTGAGAGTTTTCAACAAGACGGACAAAGTGAGCCCGCTTCAAATCTCCCATCTGTGCCGCCGCTACGAAGCCATTGCCGTCAGCGGAATCGACCCGCAAACCCTCCCGCCGCTGGTCGAGGAGGCAGACCGCCGCCTGGGCGAGATTATGGGAGAGGGAGACGCATCGGAAATCACGCGGGTCGCGATATAAATCGGCTTACCGGTCGCTTCGCCGGCCGCCGGATGGACCGAGCACATAGAGACACTCCCGTTCCGGAGCCAGAAACAGGCAAGCCGCCGCCCGGATGTCCTCATTCAACACCCTGCCGATTTGCACCTTCCAGTCCTTCTCCGACATGTAGGGAAGGCCGTATATCTTCGTAAAAGCCAGCTCAGAGGCGCGCGCGCGTGAGCGCTGCTGCGTCCGCATATACTCTCCAATGAGGAAAGCTTTCGCCCGCTCGAGTTCCACGGGCCGTAGCCCGCCCTCCCGGACGCGGGCAAGTTCCTCCCGCATGACCCGAACGACCTCATCTTCGTTTTTCGGTGAGGTCGCCGCGTACAGCATAAACGGTCCGGGATCGACCGACTCTTCGGAAGAAACATTGACGGCATAGGCAAGACCTCTTCGCTCCCGAAGTTCCATAAAAAGTCCCCCGCCCTGGCTCCCCAGCGCCGCCGCCAGAATCGAAAGGGCGAACCGGCGGGGGTCGCAGAAAGTCAATCCCAGAAACACAATCCAAATGTGGCTCTGCAGCGCGCGATCCATCCGCTGCCGGCGGCGGCTCGGCCTTGAGGAGGGCACCGGAGGGGCCGGCAGCCGGGGGGGATGCCATGCGGCCGCCTTCCTCCCCCACTCCCTCAGGTGACGCCGAAGCTTTCCCGCGAGCCAATCGGGGTCGATGGCTCCGGACGCGCCAATCACCATGTTCCCCGGAACAGCCCACCTTCTCCATCCCGCTTTCAAGGTCCGCGCATTCATCATTCCCATGGTTTTCGGGCTTCCCAGCGGATGGCGGCCGAAAGGATGACTCCTATAGAGGTGCGACATCACCCGCAGGCGGGAAAGATGGGCCAGATCGTCGAGATCGCTGCGGCGATCCGCCTCCGTTTCCCGCTTCTTCAGCGCAATATCTTCCGCATGAAAAGCGGGGGCGCGGAGCACTTCCGCGAAAATCTCGACGACCTCATCCGCCACGCGCGAAAGGCCCGAGGCGGATATCCCGAAACTGTTCCGGCCCGCGAAGCCGCCCAAGCTGGCTGCCAGACCGTCCAGATGTTGCGCCATCTCCTTTGCCCTGAAAGTCTCGGTTGCCAGGGAAGCCACATGGGACATCAGATAGTGCAGTCCCGCGTTCGCGGCACCCTCGAGGCGCTGCCCGCCCAGGAAGGCCGCGCGCAGAGAAAATACCGGCGGCGAATCGCCCGGGAGCACGACCAGGCGCGCTCCGCCCGGAAGGGCCATTTCGAGAGGGGCGGAACGTTTGCGGAGCCGCCCTCTCCGCACAGAGAGTGCGGTGCGGCTTTTCTTCTTCGCGCCGGCGAAGGGCAAAAGAGGAGATGGAGAATACTGGGGGGGGGCGTCCGCCCGAAAACCGCCCAGAACGGCCTTGCGCAAATCCTTTCCGTCAAAATGGATTTTTCTCTCCTCCGGGTACATGGCCCCCGCCGTCAGCCCTTCGGGGCGCAGATAGCGGCGGGCCGCCCGGGCCACCTTCT
>JAQBZT010000141.1 GCA_027622355.1 bacterium
GCGTATCGTGCAGCAGGCCGCTTACCCCACTCTCGCGCAGCTTCTCCGCGAAGAGCAAAATGCCCTCCGGCGGCAGCTGGCGGACAACTTTGCCCGTCTCCCGTGCCTGAATTTGAACGATCAACCGGTTGGTCCCCTCGGCTACGGTGACCTTGGCCTGGAATTTATTGAAATCCAGCCGCCGATTCAGGTCCTCGACAACTTTCCTGACCTGTTCCAGATCCACTTCAGGCCGCGGAGGAGGCGGAGGAGGGGCTGCCGCCGTCTGCGGCGCAGGCGCGGATTCCACGGCCGGAGCGCCACCGCCCGAGGGCAGGGGCACCGGCTGCGGTTTGGGCACCGCTCCACCGACAACTTGCTGAACATTCAGCCCTGTATCCATTATCGACTCTCCGCTGAAGGCATCATCCGCTCCGGCCGGGGGAGCCGGGCCCATCCTTGGGCCCGACCCGCCCCAAACCGGGCGTTTACCTTCGTGATGCTACTGCCCTGTCCCCTACTCTCCCGCGCTTTACGCGAGGAGCTGAAGCACGGCCTGCGGGATGGCGTTGGCCTGGGTCAGAATGGCCGTACCCGCCTGCAGGAGGATCTGGTTCCGGGTGAACTGCACGGTTTCATCCGCGAAGTCCGCGTCCCGGATGGCGCTTTCTGCAGCCGCCAGGTTCTCACGGGCGACGCCCAGACTCGAGATGGTGGATTCCAGGACGTTCGCCTGGAAGGCACCGAGTTCACCACGAGCCGTCGTCACCTGGTCGATGGCGGCATCAATCAGCTTCAGTCCATCGCGCGCGCCCTTTTCGGTCGTCACGTCAATCTGGGAGACGTTCGCGTTCACGAGCGGCTGCTCGAGGCCGGTGGCCGTCTTGCCGAGCTGCGCCGCGCGCACGTCCGGCAGCTTCTGGGTGACCGTCTGGCCGGCGTTCGCGCCGACCTGGAAGACGAGCGAGCCCTGGTTCACGGTAATCGTCAACCCGGTCGGGTCAACCGTGCCGGTGAACTTGACGGCGAGGCCGTCGGCCGAGTTTCCGGCCGAGGCCAGGGTGAGGGTCTGCCCGACGCCCGTGGCGGCAATGGTGTTGATGGTGCCCGCCACGTTCGTTCCCTCGACAGTCACGGCCGCGGTCCCGACCGTGAGGTGGAAGCCCAGGGTCAATTCACGGTTCGAGGAAACGGTGTTCTTGCCGCCCGTGGCGGAATTGTTGCCGAAGGCGTCGTTCGTGAGCTTCAGCGTGCTGCCCTTGGTGACGGCAAGGTCGGTATCGGCCGTGAAGGTGGCGCCGACGCCGACGCCCGCCGTATCGAGCTGCTGATTCAGAACGCCCGCGAGGTTGCTCAGCAGCGTCCCGCTGGCGATGGTCACCACGGTCGCGGCGTTGAACGTGAGCGTCTCGCGCAGCAGCTTGACGGCGCTCGCGCCCTGCTTGACCTGGGTGGTGGGGGCCAGGGACGCACTGTAGGCCAGGGCGTCGCCGAGGTCGTCCACCTCCGCGGCCGCCAGGGCCACTCCGGCGATGACCTCCGCTCCATTGAAGCCGATGGTTTCCGCGCCGTTCGACGCGGCCGTGTTGGTGATCTTCACGTTAATCTGGGACTTGGCCGACACAAAAGCGGTGGCGTTGTTGCCGAATACCACGAAATCGCCAAGGTTGGAGTCGCTCGCGTTCAGGGCGGCGGCGATATCGGCTTCTACGCCACCAGCAACGATTTTATGAATCTTGACGGTAAAGACAGCGGTGTCTTTATCGAACGTAACAGAGTTCAGCGTGAAGTTGGCGTTCGCGGCCTGGTTGGCGGTGCCGTTCTTTGCGCCGGCGTCGGCGAGGGCCTGGCCCAGCGCCTTCTTGCCGGTGGCATCGAGGCCGTTGCCGAAGTCCACCGTGAAGGTGACGTTAAAGTTGTTCGTGATGTTCTGGTCGGCGGTCGCGTCAACCGCGACGCTCGCCGCGGAGGTGCCCGCAACCTGCCCGGTGCCCTGGGAGATGTCCGTCACCGAGAGGGCGAGGCCGGCGAACTTGCTGCCGACGACGAGTTGGTCACCGGCCGGATTGTCTTCGTTGAACGTCACGAACTTGCCGAGCGTGGTGCCGTTCAGCGCGGTCAGCAAGGGGTTGTCGAGCCCGGCGGTGGTGAAGCCGCCGGTCGTCTGATCGATGACGACGTAGGCGGTGGCGTCCTGCTCGTTGAAGCGGACAGTCACGCCCGTGACGCTCGTGTCGTCCTTCAGGCCGGCGTCGGTGAGATCCGTGCCGAGCGTCTTGGCGTCCGTCGCCGTGAGGCCCACGCCGAAGTCCACCTGGAAGGCGACGAACTTGTTGGAACCGAGATCGACAGCGGCGGTGCCGCCGGTCACGGCGGTCTGGAATTCGTTGTTGATCGTCAAGCTCTTCGAGCCCTGGGTGGCCGCCGTGATGCCCGCGACGGCGAAGGTGCCCGTCTGGGTGAGCGAGCTGGCCGAGACGAACGTCAGGATCGACTCATCGCTCGAGGTGCCCGAAACGCCCGAGGTGCCGTCGAGCAGCTTCTTGGTGCCGAACTGGGTGTTGCTCGCGATCCGGGTCAGGGTCGCGATCGAGGATGTGATCTGCGTCTGGTCGGCTCTCCGGCCGACAGCGTCGCCAGCGCCGGTGTTGAGGGCGTCGAGCGCCAGCGTCCGGATGGAGCGCAGCTGCTTGAGAACCTCGTCCAGCGATGCCTCAGCCGTTTTGATGAGGTTCACGCCGTTCTCGGAGTTCTTGATGGCCTGGCTGAGGCCGGCCACCTGCGCCCGCAGGTTCTCACTGATGATCAAGCCGGCCGGATCGTCCGCCGCCCGGTTGATCCGGATTGGATCACATCAGAGATAAAATAGGGGAGGTTTGTAGAGGTGCCCTTGTGCTTGACGATGAAATGATCGACGAGGACGGGAATGTCCTCGGGCCGCTCCCGAAGGGGCGGAAGATGAAGGGGAATCACGTTCAACCGGTAGAAAAGATCCTCCCGGAATTTTCCCTCGCCGATATACCCCTGCACGTCGCGATTCGAGGTGGCGATGACCCGGACATCCACCGCGATCGGCTCTCGCCCGCCCAGCCGGTCAATCGTCCGCTCCTGCAGCACCCGGAGGAGCTTGGCCTGAAGGTGCATATCCATTTCCGTGATCTCGTCGAGCAAAATGGTCCCGCCGCTGGCCAGCTCGAACTTGCCGCTCTTGCGCGCGATCGCCCCGGTAAAGGCCCCCTTTTCGTGACCGAACAGTTCACTCTCCAGGAGCGACTCCGGCAGTGCCGCGCAGTTGACCGCCACGTAGGGCTTTCCCGTCCGGGGACTTTTCTCGTGAATGTAGCGGGCAAGCAGTTCCTTGCCCGTTCCGCTCTCGCCCAGGATCAGGATCGACGCCGTGCCCGCGGCTGCCCGATCCGCAATGCCGATGATGGAATTGAACTTTGCGTTTTCCGTGATGAGGCGGGGCGAACCGGAGGTATCGGCCAGCTCGTCCGATGGGGGAAAAACCTGAGCGAGCAAGAACTCGACCTTCTTGCGCTCGAGCGGCCGCGGCAGGCAATCCAGCGCGCCATCGCGCACGGCGATCACCGCGACAGAAAACGAGGGTTGTGCCGAGGTGATCACCACGCGGGCGTCCGGGTTGCGGGAGACAATCTTACCGAGCAGATCCAGGGCGTCGTACTTCGTTCCATCGGAGTCGAGAAACGTCAGGCACGCCGCATCGCCCTCGGCCGAGGACAGGGCCTGGGCCGCGCTCTGGATTCGCTTGGGATGGTGGCCCTTCTCCCGTATCCATGCTTCCATCTCTTCGGGAAACACATCAGCGGAGCCGACCAAATTGACTTCAGCCAAGAAATCTCCTCGCACGGACAGTTTGGTTAGTTGGTCGCGCCGTCGCTTTTCTGCCGGAGGATGGAATCGATCCGCGGCCGGTTCTTCTCGTCCCAGTTCTTGCTCTCCGAGCGGAGCCGGCTCACGTCACGCCAGAACGGATCGTCCAGCTCACGGACTTTCGCCAACGGCCTGGAGTCGGCCTGCTTGGCGATGCGCAGCCGGTCCTGAATGCGCGCAATGCGGTGCAGCGCCCATCCGGCATGCGTGCTCTTCGGATACGCCTCGAGTGCCCGGCGATAGGCCAGAAGCGCGCTGACCAGCCTCCGGCCGTCGTACAGAATGTCGCCCAACCGGAAGTTCGCCTGCTCCAGTGAAAAAGGCTTTATCTTCGATGAGATGGTCTGGTGGATCGCCATCGCCTTTTGCAGCGACTCGACCGCCTGATCATAGCGCCCCAGGCGAATGCTCGCGTCGGAGAGCATGAAGAAGGCGCGGCTGCGGATCTCATCGGCCAGCCGACCCTCCAGCGCGGCGCGCAGGCGCCTGTCGGCGGTCCGGGGCTGTCCCTCTAGCAGGGCGATCTCGCCCAGGATCGACTGGATCGTGGGCGTCCAAACGCTCTGCTGGAAGCGCTTGAGATACGCTGTCCCCAGCTCTTTCGCCCGCTTGCGCTGCCCCTGCTCAAGGGCGCTCTGCGTGAGCCGGAGGAGCGCGGTCTCACCGACGGTCACCGCGCCCTCTGGCTCTTCCATGATCTGGGTGAGAATCTTGACGGCATCAGGATAAAAACCGAGCCGCATGTAGCTCTCCCCCACCTGAAGCATCGCCTGGTAGGGCTGGGCCAGCGGCGTCACCCGCAAGGGAACTATCGCGCGAAACTCGGCATAGGCATTGATGGCCCGCAGGAACTCGCGGCGGCGGAAGTACCGATCGATCTCCTTGAACTTCGCCCGCGCAACGATGACGTGCCCGTTATTCAGCAGCTGCGAGCTCGCATATTTCTCGATAAACTCCCGCATGGTGGCGATGGCCTCGCGAAGCAGATTCACCTTCAGGAAATGGGCGCCCAGGCGAAGGTAGGCGACTTCGGCGAACTGGGTGTCTTTACCCAGCCGGATCACTTCGCGGTAGGCGCGAAGCGGCTCCCGGAAGGGCGACATATCGAAAATCACGCCCGTCACCGCGATATCCTTTTTCTCCAGCCCGATGTCCGCCATGCGGATGAGCGCAACCAAGTGGCTTTCCGTTCTCGGGTAATCCTGGATCACGCGCGCGTACACCTTGAGGGCGTCTATCGTTCTTCCCTCTTCGAGAAAGATGTCGCCGAGGCGGGTCATCGCCCGGTGGGCCGAGTCGCTCGTCGGGTAAATGTTCACCATCTGCAGGTACACCCTTCCCGCATCCTGGAAGCGCCGTATCTGAAAAAGGGATTCTCCGTAGTTGAACAGAAGGTCCGAGCGAAGATTCACGAAATCGGGCCAGCGCTTGATTCCGGTTTCGAAGCGCGTGGCGGCTTCTTGGAATCTGCCCTGCGCGTAGATCGCGTTGGCGATTCCGAAAAACGCTTCCTTCTCTTCCGGCTTCCCCTTGTAGTTGTCTAAAATTTTCTGATACTCGACGATGGCGCTTCTCGGGTCGCCGCTCTTTATGTAGTAGTGGCCGATTTCGAGCTGCGCCCGGGGCGCAAGGGAACTCAGCGGCGCGCGCTCGAGAATCGCGCGAAAGGCCACCTGTCCTTCCGGGGCCTGGCCCAACTCCTGGTAGGACTGGCCCAGGCGGAAGAACGCCGTCGGCATCTGGGGCATCTGTGGATAGCGATCCAGGGCGTAGCGGTAGGCCAGCACCGAATCCCGGAAGGCGGCGGGTACCCCGGTTTTCGCAATGAAGAAACTGGCGTCGGCCAGCATGTAGGCCGCACGGCCATGCTCGGAGTGGTTCGGATATTTCTGGACAAAGCGCTGGAGCAAGGGGTGCCCCCGGACATAGAGGCCGCGCTGGTGGTATCTCAGGGCGATGCGGAACAGAAGAAGGGGCGAGCCCTCAAGCTCATCCGCCTCGGAAATCTCTTTTTTGCCCTTCTCCTTGCCCTCCTCCTTGGCTTTCTCCTTGGCAGCCCCCCCCCATCGCGGGCGAAGGGGCAAGCGCCGCCAGGGCGAGGAATCCGGCCAACGCACATCCTACAAAGGCGCACCAGCGGCCCCGTTCAGCAGATCGAATTGAATTAAAGAAATACATTAACATTTAGACAGTAATCCCTCTTTTCTTTAGCTTTTCAACCAACGTCGTCCGATTCAACCCCAACAGCTGAGCCGCCTTGTTCTTCACCCCTTTGCTTCTGGCCAGCGCCTCTTCGATCATTTTGTTCTCAATGTCGTCGATAAATGATTTCAAATCGATACCGCCATCGGGGAGACGAACGGGGGGCACCCCTCCCGAACCCCGGTCATCCGAGGCGGGTCTTCGGTGAAAGCGCTCGGGCAGGTCCTCGTGGCGGAGTACGTCAGTTTCGGCGAGGACCACAAGCCGCTCCACCAGATTTTCCATTTCGCGGACATTTCCCGGCCAATCGTAGGCCTTGAGAGCCGCCAACGCTTCTTGTTGCATGTGCCGCACATTACCTATACCATTTTCGCGGAATCTATCTATAAACGATTGAATTAAAAGTTCAAAATCTTCCATTCTCTCTCGCAGCGCGGGGAGGTGAATGGGAATAACGTTCAGGCGATAGAAAAGATCCTCCCGGAATTCGCCCAAGGCGACCGTGTTTTCAAGGTCCTTGTTGGTGGCTGCCACGACACGGACATTCACCTGGATAGTGCGGCCGCCACCGACGCGCTCGAAGGATTTCTCCTGGAGCACCCGCAAAAGTTTCACCTGGAGCTTGGGACTCATCTCTCCCACCTCATCGAGAAACAGCGTGCCGCCATTGGCCATCTGAAACCGGCCGTCGCGGGCAGCCGTGGCCCCCGTAAAAGCTCCTTTCTCGTGTCCGAACAGCTCGCTCTCGAGAAGCTCCTCCGGAATGGCGCCGCAATTGACCGGGATCAGCGGCTTATCCCTCCGGTCGCTCAACTTATGGATGGCCCGGCAGACAAGCTCCTTGCCCGTGCCACTCTCCCCGGTGATCAAAATCGTGCTCGAGGTTCCGCTCACCTTCGAGATCATGTCAAAAACCCGGCGGATGACGGAACTCCTCCCCAGGATCCCCTGGAAGCCATCCTCCTCTTCGGGAACACCGTTTTCCGGCTCTTTTCCCATAGCAGCCAGGCCGATGAAGGCCTCCACTTTGGGCGGCAGATTCTTGTCCGCCCTGGGCCAGGCCTCTACTCGCTGGCCCCTGCCTTCACTGCTTGCACAATCCGATCCAGGTGCTTGCCATCCGAGGTGCACATGATGGGAAGGTCGCGCCGCGTGATACGCAGTATCTGGATTTCCTCAATCAAATCAGGGAAATAATCTTCGTCCGCCCCTGGGGAGGGGAGATCGCAGAAAATCAAATCGGCCCCTCGCGTCTCCTGCGAGGAGGGCTCCAGGCGCTGGCGGGTCCCCACCTCGAAATCGCGCTCCCCCAGCACTCCCTGCAGGGCCTCGGCTTGACCCGCGGAGTACCCGCATAAAATGGCCCTTTTCGCGCCCATAGTGCTCCCGTTTTGACAATTGCCGCCGGGCATCCGACTGAAAAACAAAATATTGACACTGATTCTATCAACCACGCCAAAAGAGTCAAAATATTTTCACCTCCTATTTTCCGTGACTCGAAATTCGTCAAATTTCCTGCGTTTCCTTTCTGCGCCGGGGGGGTTTCCCATCCCCCTCCGCCATTACCGGCCGAGGCGGTCGGGGGAAAAATCCCTCATTATCCCTCAGTAACCCGCACGATCCCTCAGTAACCCGCACGCGCCTGTTTTTCGCGCCTCCCGCTCTCAAATTTCGCGCACTATCGCGCAGTGCCGCGCAATGGCTC
>JAQBZT010000142.1 GCA_027622355.1 bacterium
GCCTACACCTATCTGGGCGATGCGGTGGGAGAGCTGTTGAGCGGAAGGCTCTCCTCGCAGGTCTGGGTGGCGTTGGGGGTGTTCGCGGCGGCGGCCCTTCTGCCGACCCTTCTCAAGCGGGTTCTGCCGAAGCCGGACACCGTTTAGGCGGGATGGATACCGCCCGGCGGGGCGGGCGGCTCCTGCGGCGGCGGAGGAGGCAACGGCGCAGGAGCGGCGCGCGCGGCGCGCATCTCCTGGTCCTGGAGCCTCCGGTCAATGCTCTGGAGCAGGTCCACGATCTTGTTCAGCTTCCAGTACCAGCAGAAAAACTCCCGGAACAGGAAAAAGATCAGGGCCAGGACAAGAATTCCGATCAGGATGTTTCCGTAGTGCACGGTCCAGCTCTCAAACATTTTTCCCCTCACTCTCTTCCGCAGCAAGCCCAGATCGCCGGTATGCCGGCCAGAGGAAGAATAACGCCGCGGCGGGAAACTTCCAAGGCAAACGGACCGAGAGAGGGGAAGCGGGGCACCCGGCAGGGATTTCTAGGCGGGCAAGCCCGGTGAATTCAAAATATCGGCTTGCGCAACGGTGATGTGGAAGTCTTTGTCTTCCTTGGAAAGCTCCTTGGACTGGTACATGGCGGCGTCCGCCTTGTTGGTGAGCGCTTTGGGAGTATCGCTGGCCTTGTGATCGAGTTCGGCGATTCCGATGCTGAAGGAAACGCCCTCCTTGCACTTGGGGCGGAACACTTCGATCAAGCGCTGGCACAGTTTATAGGCCTGGCTTGCATTCGTGGCGGGCAGGATGACGCAAAATTCATCCCCCCGTAGCGGCATGGGAAGTCGGTGTCCCGCGTCACTTCGAGAAGCGCCTGGCCGACATTCACCAAGACTTGATCCCCGGCCAGATGGCCCTTGGTGTCGTTCAGCGCCTTGAATCCGTTCAGGTCGAAATAGACGAGCGTGAGGCTCTGGAGGTGCCGGGAGGCGCCCATGACTTCCCGCCGGAGATCTTCGGCAAAAGCCCGCTGGTTGAACAGTTGGGTCAACGCGTCCTTGCGGGACAGATCGCGCAGCTGCTCGGTTCTTTCTTGAACCGTCTCTTCGAGGGAGGCGACGTATTCGGCCAGCTGGTTGTTCGCGGATTCCACCTCGGCGAGCATGCTGTTGATGTAGGCGTCGAAGATGAGCTGGACGTCGAAGAGGATGATCTTGTGGAGGGCGTCTTCGATGCGGTGCGAGTCCTCGACGGAAAAGTGCGTCTCGATTTTTTGCCGGAGAAGATCTTCGAGCAGCCGCACGGCCGAGATGTAGAACTTGGGGGAGACGCCGATTCTCTTGTGCACCGTCCCGATGTGGAGGCGCTTGTTGACGTATTCGAGGTCGTAGAACCCATCGAAAAGCTCCGCAACGTATTGGCGCATGGAGGCGCGGAGCCGCCGGAAGGTGCCGGAGTCGCCGATGAGCAGGGAGATCTCCCGGACGGCGGTCTGTTTTTTGTAGAACGCATCCACGATTTCATCGACGTGCTCGCCGATGAACGTCCGGCAGGAAATGAGCGCGGAAACTTCCTCCTCCGAGAATTCAAACAGCTTTTTCCGGGCGTTTGCCTCCCATTCGGATATTTTCATCTGATCCGCCAGGGAAGTCTGAATTCCGGTTGCGGTCATAATGGGCGTCCTTTTCGCTGGGAGTTTCTTTGCGTTCTATTCAATCTTCCCCGTCGTGATGCCGTAGCCGTCTCCTTCCTGCGATTTTTCTTTCGATTTGTACATGAGCTCATCCGCTTTTTTCATCAGCTCGTTCCGGTCCACGGACGAGGCGGGAGACATCTCGACGATGCCGATGCTGAACGAGACCGCGTGGGGATTTTTCGACTTGAAGATTTCGATGATGCGCTCGCAGGCGCTTTCCGCCTGCTCCAGGGTCGTGGAGGGCATCACGATGCAGAACTCATCGCCGCCCTGCCGGCAGGGATAATCCGCCTCGCGGGAGCCCTCGATGAGCGTCTCGCCCACAAGGCAAAGCATTTTGTCCCCTTCCTCGTGGCCGTGGGTGTCGTTGAGTTCCTTGAAGCGGTTGAGGTCCAGGTAGACCAGCGCCAGCGGGTTCTGGTACCGCCGGGCGGCGGCGATCTGGCGGCGGAGCTCGTCCTGAAGCGCCCGGTGGTTGTACAGGTCGGTCAAAAAGTCTTTCCGGGCGATGTCCCGGAGACGGCGCGACTGATCGGCCATCGATTCGGCGTACGCCTCGGCCTTGTCCTTGGCCTTGGTGACCTCGGAAACCAGGCTGCCCATGTAGGTGTCCATGACAAGCTGGAGATCGAGCATGAGGAGCTTGCGAAGGGCGCTCTTGGTTTCCTCGGCTTCCTTGGCCTTCAGGTGCTGTTCGATCTCATTGGTCAGAAGCGTGACCAGCGTGTGGATCGCGGAAAAGTAGAGCTTGGGGGAGACGCCGATGCGCTGATGGGTTTTTCCGATCAAAAGACGTTTGTTGACGTATTCGAGATCATACTCTCCCTCGAAAAGTTCGATGATGTAGCCTTTGAGCGAGGACTTGACCCGCTCGAGGGTGTCCGCATCTCCAATGATGAGCGTCACCTCGGGGATAGTGGTTTGATGGGTGTAAAACTCCTCCACAAGTTTCTCAGCGTTTTGGAGGATGAACTCGTGGCACCGGATAAGGGCCTCAATATCCGGCGGGGTGAAGTTCAAGAGCTTCAGGCGCTCTTCTACCTCCCACTCGGTGATTTTGAGCTGTTCCGCGAGGGATTGGCGGGTAATTTCTCCTGAAGGATCCATCCGTGAGGTACCTGGGTTGAGAAGGTGCCCAGAACGGTCTTCTCTGTGGTCGGATATTTCTAGTTGAGTGTTCTTCCCTAGCAAATCGGAGGACAAACTAACTCCTTCCTCCCCACGAAGATGAAAGTAACACAATCCATGGAAAATCAAAAAAGTGAACTTGGATTGAACGCCGGTTATTTGGCCCTGCATGGGCGGGAGAGCGGCTGAGGACCTCCCGTCTCCCCGGTGCGATGCGAAGGGAGGGGGAGGCCAACGGGTAGCGGCGGGGGAAAATATGACAAGTTTTATCGGATTTTGAGGAAATATTCGAAATTTCTGGCTGTTTTCGGATATGAGGGCTACCTTGGAGGGAGAAGAAATAACGACGGGTCCTTGCGGGCGGGGGGGGTCCGGAATTCACGTAAAATTGTATACAGTATACGAAAACCACTTGTTTTTATTGGGAGTACGCTCGAAAGGCCCGTGCAGACATGATAAGGTTCTCTCGCCGATTTGTTTGGGTGGCGGCCGGGAAGGTGGCACACCCCCGGTGAGGTCGTCCGGCGCGGCCGGGATTTCTGGACATTACTTCACTTTTTTCCGGTTTTCCCGGAAGAATCCTTTTGCGTTCGGGAGCTGAAAAATATGGCAAGTTCTAATGGCAAAAACTTTCCCTATCCGGGGATTCCCACCACCTCCGATGGCGCCGGCGCAATCGCCTGGGTCGAGACCCACATCACCCAGGGTGCCTGCGCCTATCCCATCACCAGTTCCACCACGATGGGACAGGGCTACCAGGCGGAGGTGGCCAACGGGAAGGAGAATCTCTGGGGCGAGAAGCTTTTTTTCCTCGAGCTCGAAAGCGAACACTCCAGCGCCAGCACCTGCGAGGGATTCGCCGTCGCCGGCGGCCGGGTGTCGAACTTCACCTCGGGCCAGGGCCTGATCCTGATGAAGGAAGTGCTCTACACCATCAGCGGAAAGCGCCTGCCGATCGTTTTCCACATCGGCGCCCGCGCCCTGACCTCCCACAGCCTGAACGTGCACGCCGGCCACGATGATGTCATGGGCGTCGCCGACTGCGGATGGGGCATGCTCTTCGCCCGGACCGCGCAGGAGGCGGGCGACCTCGCCCTCATCGCCCGGCGCGCCGCCGAGGACGGCGAAACCCCCTTCCTCAACATTCAGGACGGCTTTCTCACCACCCACACCATCGAGAATGTGGTGCTTCCCGAGCCGGAGTTCATGAAGGAGTACATCGGCCCTCCGGGAGTGAAAAACCATAATCTCATGGATTTCGACAACCCCATCATGAGCGGCACGGTCCAGAACCAGGACGCCTACATGAAGGGGAAGATCTCCCAGCGGTATTTCTACGACAAGCTCCCCGCCATCCTTCAAAATGCGATGGATGAGTTCTACAAGGCCACCGGCCGCCGCTACGGCATGATCGAGAGCTACCAGATGGAAGACGCCGAGCACGCCTTTGTGGGCATGGGCTGCTACATGGAAACCGCGCTGGTCACGGTGGACCACCTCCGCGCACAGGGGAAGAAGGTCGGCTTGGTCAACGTCACCGCCTTCCGGCCCTTCCCGGGAGCGGAGCTGGTGGACGCCCTCAAGGGAACGAAGTCCTTCTCTGTTCTCGAGCGTCTCGATGTCCCAACGGCGCAGTCGAACCCCCTGACCGCCGAGATCAAGGCCTCCTTCGCCGATGCCCTTTGCGGGACGGAAGGCTACCCGAAGATCGAGCGCGTGCCGGTCGTCTACTCCGGTTCGGCCGGTCTCGGAAGCCGCGACGTGCGGCCGGGCGATTTGATCGCGATTGTCGAAAATATGTCGAGCGGAAACGGGAAGCGTTATTTCTCGGTCGGCATCGAACATGCAACGGCGCTGAAGATGGCGCCGGACCCCGACCTCCGGCCCAAGGGTGCCTTTTCGATGCGCGGTCATTCGGTGGGCGGCTACGGAAGCGTTACGACGAACAAGGTCATCGCCACCATCGCGGGGGAGGCCTTCGGTCTTCAGGTACAGGCTTATCCGAAATACGGCTCCGAGAAAAAGGGTCTTCCCACCACCTACTACCTCACCATCGCAGAGGATCTGATTCGGACCCACTGCGAGCTGCACGACGTCGAATTTATCCCGCTCAACGATGTGAACGCCCTGAAGTCGGGAAATCCGCTTCAGGGGCTTGCCAAGGGCGGGATGGTGTTCATCCAGACGCCCGAAACCGATGCGGAAACCGTCTGGTCGAACATTCCCACGCCGGCGCAGAGCACCCTGCGGGCGCGCAAGGCGCGGGTCGTCTACATGGACACTGTCCAGGTGGCCCGTGAGATTGCCAGCGACCCCTCGCTCGAGCAGCGCATGCAGGGCATCGTCCTGCTGGGCATCTTTCTGCGGTGCACCCCCTTCCTGACGGAGAAGGGTCTGAGCGAGGAAGAGGTGTTCGCGAGCGTGGAAAAAACAGTGCGCAAATACTTTGGCCGCCGCGGAGAGCAGGTGGTGAAGGACAACATGGAGTGCGTGCGCCGCGGGTACAGTGAGGTGCAGGAAATCCCGCACGAGTTGATCGAAACGGCCAGCACGCTGGAGATGGTGAGTTAGGCCGGGTGTTCACACAGGTTTGACGGCCGGCGGCTTGCCCGGCCTTTTCCCTTGGAGTTCGTGAATGAAAAATGGTGATTCTGCTGTAGCGTTAGAAACTTTCCTGGATATCGCCGATTTCAACGACCGCGTGGTCGGCGCTTACAACGACGGCACCGCGGAGATGGGCCTCGAGGCCGACTTTCAGCTGGCGCGCAGTCTGGTTCCGGCCGGAACGGGCGCCCTGCGCGATTTCAGCTACATCGCCCCCGACCTCCCCGAGTTCTATAACGACATGTGCGTGGGCTGCATGGACTGTGTGACCGAGTGCCCGGACACGGCGATTCTCGGCATCGCGATTTCGGAAAAAGAGCTCGAAAACCGTCTCGCCGAGATGGGCGACACCGGTGAGCGCGAGCGCATGCGCAAGCGCTTCTCGAAGACAAGCAAGTTCCACAAGCAGGCCGAGAAAAAAGGACTCGACGGCGCCATGTTCGGCATTTTCGTCGATCCGACCAAGTGCAAGGGCTGCGCCGAGTGCGTCGAGGTGTGCGGAAGCCACGCCTCCCTGGGGATGATTCCGAAAACCGCGGAGAACCTCGAGGAATTCCGCAAGGATTTTGCTTTCTACAAGGGCCTCCCCGAAACGCCCAAGGAATACATCAACGAGAAGTTTCTGGCCGATATGATGCTCGCCGAGCGCTCGATTCTCTTTGTGGGCGGGGCGGGCAGCTGCATGGGCTGCGGCGAGGCGACCGCGCTGCGGATGATGACGGCCGCCACCGGCTTCGTCTACGGCAAAGAGGGCATGGGCATCGTCGCCAGCACGGGCTGCAACACCGTCTACACGAGCACCTATCCCTACAACCCCTACCTCGTGCCCTGGACGAACAGCCTCTTCGAGAACGGCCCGGCCGTCGCGATGGGCGTGCGGGCGAGATGGGATCAGCGGGGGCTTCAGGACAAGCGCCTCTGGTGCATCGGCGGCGACGGCGCCATGCTCGATATCGGTTTTCAGTCGCTCTCGCGGATGCTCGCCAGCGGCTCGGACATCAAGGTCCTCATCCTCGACACCCAGGTCTACTCGAACACGGGCGGCCAGGCCTCGACCGCCTCCTTCGGCGGCCAGGACGCCAAGATGAGCCAGCACGGCAAGGTGGTGGCCGGCAAGCAGGAAGACCGCAAAGAGATCGCCACCATCGCCATGATGCACGGGAACGTGTACGTCTCACAGACCACCTGCGCGCATGCGAACCACTTCTACCGGTCCATCATAGAGGCGAACGAGTTCCCCGGCCCCGCCGTCGTGAACGTCTACACCACCTGCCAGCCCGAGCACGGGGTGGGCGATGACGTTTCCGGCAAGCAGGCCAAGCTCGCCGCCGACAGCCGCGCCTTCCCGGTCTTCACCTACGATCCGCGGAAAGGGGACACCATCAAGTCGCGGATGAACCTGACGGGCAATCCCTCCCCGAACCAGGACTGGTACGTGAACCCCAAGACGGGCGAGCCGATAGATTTCATCTCCTTCGCCCGCACCGAGGGGCGCTTCGCCAAGCAGTTCGACAAGGCGGGCAAGCCCTCCGAAGTCCTGCTCCACACCCAGGAGGAGCGGCTCCGCAACTGGCACCGCCTCCAGGAGCTCGCCGGCCTCAGATAGGATTCTTTCTCCAAAACAAAAACCCCGCGGTCCCTGAGGATCGCGGGGTTTTTTTGTGCGCGGAGAGCGCCTACCGGCGCGCGCGCCGCTTTTTCTTCTCCCGATCCTCGAAGACCTGGTAGACGACGGCGCTGTCCAGCTCGCCGTAGCCCGATCGGTGGGCCTCCCGGAAGATGGGCAGGCTCGCCCCCCCGATCGGGGTGAGGGCGCCCACCTTGTCGGCGAGCTTTTTCCCGAGGCCGATGTCCTTGAGGAGCACGTCCAGCGTGCTGACGGGGTTGCCGTACCTTCTTTTGATCATGATCTCCCCGCGGTTTCTGAGCTGGCGGCTGTCGGCGGCGCTCCGCTTGAGGGCGTCCACGAGCAGGTCCCCCTTCACTCCGGCCCGCAGGCCCATCCGGAAGGTCTCGGCCAGAGAGCACCTTTGGAGGCAGGCGAGGTAGTTGATGAGAATCTTGACGGTGGCGCCCGCGGCCGTTCCGCCGCAGTGGATGTGATCGGAGAGGAGCCGATCGAGGAGGGGGGTGACTTTCTGGTAGTGGGCCTTGCTCCCGCCGATGACGAAAAGGCCCACCCGGTCGGCCACGTTCCGGCTGTGGCCGCTCACGCAGGCATCGAGAAAGGGAACCCGCTTTGCCTTGCAGAGCGCGGCGAGGCGCTTCGTGTCCGAGGGATCGGCCGT
>JAQBZT010000143.1 GCA_027622355.1 bacterium
TGCGTCCACTTCCCCGCCTGTTCCTGCGCCTCAGGCGTAATGTTTTTTTTGATAATTTTCAACGACTCAAGATTCGCCGACTCTATTCCATAGAGAATCATGCGGCAACCGGATTCGTACATTAGAGCCAGAAGGTCGGGATCCACGCGGTCCGTGCGCGTGTTGCAGGACCAATACATGTCGTTCAGGCCTTCCCCGATCATCAGTTCGAAGAGTTCAACAATGTACTTCCGGTTCATGGTGAATGTGGAATCCTGGAAGTAGATGCCCCTCGCGCCCTTTTCGTACTTCAAGAATTTCAGTTCTTCAATAACACGCTGCGGGCTAAACAGTCGCAGCTTCTTGCCAAGCGTCACATGCGCCTCGCAATAGGTGCAGGGGTAGGGACAGCCGCGTTGCGTGACGAATGGATAGTTCGGAAGACGAACATATTGGGTCGGATGAGGGACATACCGGGCCAAATCGAGATCTCCGAACATGCCAAAAGGCAGTTCGTCCAATTCCGGAAGAAGTGCGCGATCCGGGTTCATGACAATGGATTCACTGTCCCGCCACCAGGTCAACCCCTCGATGCGGGAGAAGTCGGTTTCCCCGCGCGAGAGTGTTTCGATTAGTTCGGTCAGCGTGATTTCCCCCTCCCGGCGGATGACAAAATCCGCCTCGGGGCACTCCTCGAGACTTTCCACGGAAAGGGAGGTGACATGCACTCCCCCCAACACGATCACGGCGTCTGGCAGGGCTTGCCGGACCATACGCACCGTGTTGAAGGAATGGCCGGCGGTCGGCGTGAACACCGGAATGCCGACGAGATGATATTTCCCTTCTCTCAGCAACTCCCGTAATGACGCCTCGGTATAATCGCCGAATTGCGTATCGATGAAATCGACCTCGTAGCCCTTTTCTCTGAGCCACCGATAAATCGAGATCGTGCCCAAGGGCGGCAAAAACCCCTGCTCGACCTTGGCACTCCCCCACGCGGCCTCGGCGGGATAGAACGGCTCGAGAAGGAGGATCTTCGGGTTCTCTTTCGGAAAGCGCGCGAAGGACCAAAGACGCATCTCGTGCTCGGCGACCGAGCTGGATTGGTGCACGACCGGTCTGGGTCTGCTGTGCGTTTCGACCATCTTGAGAGGAACGTATGTCATCCTAGAAAAATCCCTTTCACGCATTCGGGCTTCCATAGAGCCCGATCTGAATTTACAAGACGCACTTACCCCTCTTCCTCACGAAGAGGTTTTTTTGCAGACTCGGTCGTATTATCCCAGATATTCATCAGAAATGCCACCCGAAGAATCTTAGTCAATACTTCGCCCAGGCAAACCGAGGGCACCCCGCCGGACCCAACGGTTTTCCCGTATGCGGGCCACACCCTGCAAGCCTCCGAGAAACTGGCAACAAGTGGTATAACTACCGAGTTTTTGGGGATGGAAATATTCATCGCGTGGTTCCTTTCGGCGATTTTCTCTCCCCGCAGGGAACCAAATTCCTGACAGGAGCGGCCGATGCGCATTCTGGGCATCCATGATGGTCATACTTCTACCGCCTGCCTGCTGAATAATGGCCATGTGGAAGCCATGGCAAGTGAGGAGCGCTTTAACCGGATCAAGGGATACGGAGGTGCTCCTTTGCACGCAATCCAGTGGATACTGGAGTATGTCGGGCTGGTCGGTGCCGACATCGACCTCGTCGCGCTCGGCGGAATTTCTCCACCCGCCCTCTCCTGGGAGAAGGCCGAGGGCATGTCGCGCCGCCGGGCATTCAACTTCCTCACGAAACTGCTCCCCGCAGCTCTCGTCGGCTCACACATGCTCGTTGAACCCTACCTGTGGTTCGAAAAGCATTTCGAGGAAAAGAGAAGGAGAGCAGATCTCTATGAATTTCTCAGGAATAAAGGAATCTCTCCGGAAAAGGTCTGGCTTGTCGAACACCATCAGGCCCATACGGCTACCTGCTATTTCGGAGCTCCCGAAAGCTTTCGCAGCAAGCCGGTCCTCGCCATCACGGTCGACGGGTCAGGGGACGGACTGAGCGGAACGGTTTCCGAGGGACGGGAAGGAAAGCTCCACCGCCTGCGGAGCTGGACCAGTTTTCATTCCCTGGGAGAACTCTACGGACGCGTCACCGAAATTCTGGGGATGAAACCCAACGAGCATGAGTACAAGGTGATGGGCCTCGCTCCATACGCCCCGGAAGAGCTCGCGGAGAAGACCTACCGCCTGTTCCGGAAATACG
This sequence comes from bacterium, assembly GCA_027622355.1. Lineage (NCBI taxonomy): Bacteria > bacterium. Next base: position 2,233 of record JAQBZT010000143.1, read on the forward strand.
TGGGGCTGAGTCCAGATGGTTTTGCCATCGAGATCCAGTGCAGAAAATGGGGTTTGGGATTGTCACGGCAGCTTGCCAAGGACTTCGGGACGATGCGCTTCGACGCTGTGTCGGCGGGCATCCAGCGCGTCACGGAAGAAGTTGTCGTTGGCCTCGTTCGAAACTGGATCCGGAAAACCGGCATCCAGAACGTCGCCCTCGCCGGCGGTGTCTTCATGAACATCAAGCTGAACATGTTGCTGGCAGAATTGCCGGAAATCGGGGACTTATTTGTCTTCCCGAGTTGCGGGGACGAAAGCATCGCTCTCGGCGCCGCCTATATTTGCCACGTGGAAAATCACGCCGTGGAGGCGAAAAAACTTCCCCAGCCGTTCCGGAACATCTATCTTGGTCCTTCCTACCCGGAGGCGGAAATCGAAAAGTCGCTCCGGAAGTTTGCCAACGAAGTGCTATTCGAACGATACGACGACATCCACCCGCGCCTTGTCGCCCTGCTACGGGACGGCAACATCATCGCGCGCTGCACCGGTAGGATGGAATGGGGGGCGCGCTCCCTCGGAAACCGGTCCCTGCTGGCCGACCCCCGGGATCTGCGGAACGTCCGGAAACTGAACAACGCCATCAAGCAACGGGATTTCTGGATGCCGTTTGCACCGTCGATTCTTGCCGAGAGGCAAGAGGACTATATCGAAAATCCGAAAAAACTCGCCTCCCCTTTCATGATGACGGGATTCCGCAGCAAACCACGGGCCGAGCGGGATCTTCTCGCCGCCTTGCATCCGCGCGATCTGACCTGCCGGCCGCAAATCGTCGAGGCATCCGTCAACCCCGGGTACCACAGGCTTTTGTCCCTGTGGGAACGGGAAACAGGGGTCGGTGGCCTCCTGAACACGAGTTTCAACATTCACGGAGAGCCTATCGTCTGCTCTCCCGGGGACGCGATAGGCACCCTCGTTCGTTCTGGCCTGGATTTCCTCGCCCTGGAAGATTATCTGGTCTGGCGCAGGGACGCAGTGCCCAAAACCCGCACTTGAAACAGATGCGCCATGAGCAGGCGAAAATAAAAAAAAATTTGAAGATCAGTTCGAATTCTTGTCCTTATCCCGCCGAGGCGTTCCCTTTAAAATGGGAGGAGTATGCTTTTCGAACTCATCCACCGCACGGGCATATTCCTCTGGCGATCCGATATCTACCCAGTACCCGTCAAACGGAAACACAACGAGTTTCCGGCCCATCTCGACAATGCGCATGGCCAGACTCGGTAAATCGCATCGTTCGTCTTTTTTCAGCAGGCTGAGAACCTCGGGCTGAAACACGTAAATCCCCATGCTCACCCGGTAACTGTACGTCGGTTTTTCATGGTACGCCGTCAGATGTCCTTGTTCGTCGACATCCAGTATCCCGAGGTCCACCTGGTAGGCCTTGGTGTAGGAGGCGATGGTCCCCATGGCGCCGGAGCGGACATGGTGTTCCGCCAAATCGGCGAAATCCAGCGAGGTGAGAAGATCCCCGTTTAGAACCAGGAAGGGCTCGTTGAGATCCTCGACCAGGGAGAGGGGGCCGGCCGTCCCCAGGGGTTCGTCTTCCCGCGAATAGTCGATCACCATGCCCTCGTACGTGCGGTGTGAAAAATAGGCCATCAGCAATTCGGCCAGATGGCCGACGGCGAGGGTTACGTGCTCAATCCCCGCCGCCTGCAATTGCTGCATGACGATATCAATAATTGGCACATCCCCGATGGGAACCAGTGGTTTCGGGAATGCGAAGGTGAACGGCCGCAGGCGGGCTCCCCTGCCACCGGCAAGAATCACCGCCCGGCGGACCGGGGAGGCAGTTTTCTTAGCGGCCATACTCCATGCTCCGATAAAATGACGCGTTTTCTTTCACCCATTCGACAGTCATACGAAGACCGTCCTCAAGGGAAGTTTTGGCGTTCCAGCCCAGCAATTCACTTGCCAGGGAAGGATCGGCATAGAGCCGTTCGACCTCGCTTGCGACAGGACGCACCCGCTTATTCTCCTGGCTCGTGGTCTTTTGCATGCCCATCAACTCCCCAATGAGATGCACCAAGTCGCCAATGGATATTTCACGGCTGCTTCCCAAGTTTATCTCTTTTCCGAGCACATCCTTGGCGTCCAAAGTCCGAAGGAAAGCGTCTACGGTATCCGATACGAAGGTGAAATCTCTCGTGGGATGAAGATTCCCGAGCGTGAGCTTCTCTTCTCTCAGGTACTGGGTAATAACTGTTGGAATGACTGCCCGGGTGGACTGCCTCGGCCCGTAGGTGTTGAACGGCCGGATCGTCACCACCGGAACCCCATAGGAGCGGAAAAAACTCTCAGCAATCTTATCCGCTCCAATCTTGCTCGCCGAATAGGGCGACTGCCCCTGAAGGGGGTGACTTTCGTCCATGGGAACGTACCGGGCGGTGCCGTACACCTCGCTGGAGGAGGTGTGGATCACCCTCTCCGGGCCGAAGGTCCGCGCCGCCTGAAGGACGTTCAGCGTTCCGATGACGTTGGAGGCCACGGTTTCTTCCGGGCTCACGTAGGAATAGGGAATGGAGATCAGCGCCCCGAGGTGAAACACCCAGCGCGCGCCTTCCACTGCCCGGAAAACCGAATCCTGGCTGCGAAGATCGCCCGAAACGATCTCCACCTCCCGCAGAACCTCCGGCGGAACCATCCGCAGGGCACCGTTTTCCTGCCGGCCGGTGTAGCGGACGAAGGCCCGCACCCTGTGTCCCTCGGCGACAAGCCTCTCGACGAGGTGGCTTCCGATAAAGCCCCCCGCGCCCGTCACAAGCGCCACATCATTCCTGTCCGGCATCTCGCTGAAATCCTTTCCTGGACGCTGCTGCCGCGGAGGGTAGCCCGCCTCGTCTCTCGAGCCCCTCAGGGGTGGGGCGGAACGAGCCTTTCCACTTCCTCCCCCCGAAGGAAGCGAACGACGTTTTCGGCGGCCTCAAACTCCATTCTGGCCCGGGCGGAGCGGGTCATGGAACCCATATGGCAAGTCATGACGACATTGGGACAATCCACCAGCTCCCCCGAATATGGCTCTTTCTCGAAAACGTCCAGAACGGCGCCTCCGAGGCGGCCCTCCCTCAGCGCAGCGGCGAGGGCCGCTTCATCCACCAGCCCCCCGCGGGCCGTGTTGATCAGAATGGCGTCCGGCTTCATCAGGGCCAGCTCCCGGGGGCCAATCATGTTGCGCGTCCGCTCGGTGAGGGGCAGGTGAAGCGTCACTACATCCGCCCCGATGTATATTTCCTCCTTTTCGGCCCATTGTACCCCATGGGATGCGAAAAAAGGATTATCGCGCACGATATCGTTGCCCAGCAGCCGGGTGCCGAAGGGGGCCAGGTGCCGGATGAGAAGTTTGCCGATCCGGTTCACCCCGATCACGCCCACCGTGATTTCGTCCAGTCCCCGGCCCATGACAGGTGTCCACCCGCCCCCCCGGATGGAGGCGTCGGCCCGTGCAATGCCCCGGAGAGCGCATATCATCGCCCCCAGGGCGAGTTCAGCCACGGCAGCGGAGGGGGCATCAGGTGTATAGGCCACCTGGACATTCCGGCGGCGCGCCGCGTCCAAGTCTACGCTGTTGAACCCTACACCCACACGGGAGATGATCTTCAGTCTTTTGGCCCGCTCCAAGACCCTTTCCGTGATGGGTTCCGTCCCCGCGATGATCGCGTCCGCCTCCTCCACCAGCGCCATCATCTCGGATTCGACCATCCTCCGGCCGTAAGGGTTCCGCACGCACTGCAGACCCGCTTGCTCGAGAAGCTCCAAGGGCCGAGGATCGGCCTTTGCGAAAGATGACACCGACAAAAGGACCGTCGCGCCCGACAAACCGCCCGCAGCCTGACCCGGACGGCCCGCATCATCAGGAACCGGCACCTGCGCACCTCCCCTCTCCGGTCTCGTCATGAGACAACAAGATCTCGGTACAGATCCAGGGTGTCCTGCACTAAGTTTTCGACGCGATGGTGGGCCCGGACGAAATCCCTTGCGCTTTGGGCCAGGCGGGCACGCGATTCGCTGTCCGTCAAAAGATTCTCCAGGGCGGCGGCGAAAGCGGCGGGGTCCTGACCCGGCACCAGGACGCCCGTCTCACCGTCCTTCACCAGATCCACCACCCCGCCGACAGCCGTGGACACCACGGGAACGCCGGCGGCCATCGCCTCGATCAAGGCGATGGGCATGCCCTCGTTCCGGGAGGTCAGCGCCATCACATCCATCGCGCCATAGGCCCATCGCAAATCCTCCAGCCACGGATGGAACCGGACCCGGGCCGCGACGCCCCTCTCCTCGATCTGCTTCTCGATGCCGGGCAGGCAGTCTCCCTTGCCGACCAGAAGAAGCTCGACGCGCCTGCCGCCGATCCGCTCCGGAAGCCGGCCGAAGGCGTCCACCAACAGGGCGTGGTTCTTGATCGGAACCATCCTTCCCACAGCGCCCACCACGAGCACGTCCTCGCCAACGCCCAGCTTCTCCCGCGCCTTCGCCTTCGGCGGAAGGGAGGAAAAATCCTCCACCGGGATCCCGTAGCGCGCAACCCGCACCTTGCGGGGCGGGGCCACGCGGAATTCCTCCGCGATCTCCCTGCGCTGCGATTCGCACGGCGTCACCAGGGCCGTTGTCATCCACCCCAGCAGCCGCTCCACCATGCACACGGCCCGGGACACGAGCGGCGGAAAATAGCCCCGGAACACATGGCCGTGGTAGCTGTGAATCCGGACCGGCACGCCGGCCAGCACGGCGGCGATCCGCCCGAGGGCCCCAGCCTTGGCGGCGTGGGTGTGCACCACGTCCGGTCGGAGCGCGCGGAGGCAGAGAAGCAGCTTCCAGAAGGCCACGAAATCCGACATTGGCTTAACCGCCCGGCCCAGCTCGGGGATCCGGACGATGCGCCGGGGCGGGTTGGCGAACCAGAGCATGTCCCCCTCCTTGTCCCCCGGCTCGCCGGTGATCAGGGTGCATTCAACCCCCCTCTGGTCGAGGCCGGCGCAAAGGGCCAGCACCTGCTGGGCAAGCCCTCCGATGTTCAGGCGGCTGGTGACATGGACCACTTTCATCCGAGGACTTTCCTTCCGGAAGCGGAAGCCGGCGGGGCGACGGCTGGCTCCCGTCTCCCGGCTCTCCGGCTCAGGCGTCTTTTCCGCACCAGGCCTTCCAGGCATCGGAGAGGGACTTTTCGAGGGAAAACCGGGGCCACCATCCCAGGGCTCGGATTTTCGCGAGGCTTCCCCGCTGGTAGGGAATCAAGTCTTTTTCTCTCTCTTCCTTCAGAACGCACACCTTCCCCTCCAGCCCCGCCAGCCGCAGCAGAGCGCCTAGCACCTCCCGGACCTTCACGGCGCGGCCGGAGCAAACGTTGTAGACATCGCCCGCCTCGCCTTTCTTTAGCAGGAGGGCGATTCCGGCGGCGG
>JAQBZT010000144.1 GCA_027622355.1 bacterium
GGAAAAAGTGGCGGGCTATATTCAGGAGATGAAGCTTCGGCCCGACAAAGTGGACAGGATCGCGGAGCGGATTGAAAGTTTCATGAAATCCATCCACAAGGACGAAGAGGAGATCCAGAGCTATCTCGAGCAGGTCGGCATGGAAGAGGCCGAACTTCGCGCCGCGGTGAAGGAAGTCGAGTCCGTCAAGGCCAACGGCAAGAGCAAGTCGAAGACCAAGGTCAAGGCGAGTACGCAGATTGTGGGCGAAAAACGGATTCCGATCAGTATTCTGGCGGAGTACGATCGCCGGATTCGGAACGTCCGCAAGCGGATTCGCGTGACGGAGAAAGAGGCGGGTGCAGCCCGCAAGGAGCTCGAGCACGCCCTGAAGATGATCCGGCGGGGCCGGCGGAAGGACCGCCAGGCGAAGAAGGAGCTGGCCGAGGCGAACCTTCGGCTCGTGGTCAGCATCGCGAAAAAGTACACCAACCGGGGGCTCCAGTTCCTCGATCTGATCCAGGAAGGCAACATCGGCCTGATGAAGGCAGTGGACAAGTTCGAGTACAAGCGGGGCTACAAGTTCAGCACCTATGCCACCTGGTGGATTCGGCAGGCCATCACGCGGGCCATCGCCGATCAGGCCCGGACGATCCGCATCCCCGTCCACATGATCGAGACCATCAACAAGCTGATCCGGACCTCGCGGCAGCTCGTGCAAGAGCTTGGCCGCGAACCGCTGCCCGAGGAAATCGCCAAGAAGATGGACATGTCCGTCGACAAGGTGCGGAAGGTGCTCAAGATCGCCAAAGAGCCCATCAGCCTGGAGACGCCCATCGGCGAGGAGGAGGACAGTCATCTCGGGGACTTCATCGAGGACAAGAAGGCCGAGTCTCCCCAGGACGCGGTAGTGAAGCTCGATCTGAAGGAGCAGACCCAGAAGGTGCTCCAGACCCTCAGCCCGCGCGAGGAAAAAGTGCTCCGAAAGCGTTTCGGCATCGGCGCCGAGCACGAGCATACCCTCGAGGAGGTGGGGCAGGACTTCGACGTGACGCGCGAGCGCATCCGCCAGATCGAGGCCAAGGCGCTGCGGAAGCTCCGGCATCCGAGCCGCAGCAAGAAGCTCTACAGCTTCATCGAGGACAACTAGTCGCCGGAGCGGGCCGGCCCCCGAATTGACATCTGTCTCGGGGGCGGCGATAAGACGGAAACGGACATCCTGCATGGAGCGGGCCGCGGCCCGCGGCATGATCGTTGTTGGGGCTGGCGATTGGGCCCATAGCTCAGCGGTTCAGAGCGGCCGGCTCATAACCGGCTGGTCCCAGGTTCGAATCCTGGTGGGCCCACCATAGTCTTGCCTCGCTCACGGGTGGCGGAGGAGGAAATCCAACCGGTGAATCCCGAGTTGAAAGCGATGATCCGCCTTCAGGGCATTGATGGGCGCATCGAGGAGACGAGTGCGAATATCAGGAAAATTCCAGCGCTGATCGAAAAGGAAAAAGCCTGTATCCGCGATTTTGAGGCGACTGTCGGGCAGGCCAAAGAGAATATCGAGGAGGTGGGCAAGCGCCAGCGCCAGGCCGAAAGCGATATCCAGAATGCGGATCAGAAGCTTCGCGACACCCGCGGCAAGCAGGTGCTGGTGAAAACGAACGAGGAATACCGGGCGCTAACCTCGGAGATCGAATCCCTCCAGGAGAAGATTGGCCGCCTCGAGGATGAGGTTCTCGAGGCCATGGAGAAGATCAGCCCGCTGAAAGAGGCGCTCTCCCGCGAGGCGGCGAAACTCGAGGAGGCCGGACGCAAGGTTTCCACCGCGACGAAAGGGCACGAGGATACCCTCTCCCGCCTGAAGAGTGAGCAGAAGGGTCTCGAGAAAGAGCGCGCGGAGATCATCACCTCCGTCAGCCCCGATTGGATTGCGCGATATGAGACGGTCCGTAAGAACCGGGGCGGACTCGCCGTTTGTCCCATCGTCGGTCAGACCTGTCAGGGCTGCCGGATGCCGGAGACCATCAGCCGATTTTTCGAGATTCGCGACTCCGATAATGAGATTTTCTCCTGCTCCAACTGCGGACGGATTCTCTACTACCAGGATGCCGAGGTCGTGGGTGCGGTATCTCCCTTGGACAAATCTGAATGAAGAAACGGCGCCTCACGGTATTTACGGACGGCGCCTCACGCGGCAATCCGGGCCCTGCCGGCGCGGCCGCCGTTCTCGTCGACGAGAGCGGCGCCTGCCTGGACGAAGTGCTCCGCTACCTGGGCCAGACCACGAACAATGTGGCCGAATACAACGCACTGATCATGGGCCTGGCCCGTGCGCGAGAGCTCGGCGCGGAGGCGGTGGAGGTGGTGACGGACTCCGAACTCCTGGCCCGCCAATGGAGCGGGGAGTACCGGGTGAAGAACGCCAACCTGCGCCCCCTTTACGAGGAAGCCAAGGAATTGGCCCGCAGTTTCGGAGAAATCGAGGTGCGGCACGTTCGCCGCGGTGAAAATTTCCGGGCCGATGCCGCCGCCAACCGCGCCATCGATGAAAAAAGAGAGTCCTGATCGTATATTGGCAGAAGAACCGGAGTGGGCTGCGCGGCCGCTCGCGGCCCTCGGGCCGCGGGAGGAAAGTCCGGGCTCCACAGGGCAGGGTGGTGGATAACGTCCACCGGGGGTGACCCCAGGGAAAGTGCCACAGAAAGGATACCGCCCCGCACCTCGGTACGGGGTAAGGGTGAAAAGGTGCGGTAAGAGCGCACCAGCGGTCCGGGTGACCGGACCGGCTTGGCAAACCCCACCCGGAGCAAGGCCAAATAAGGAGGCGCCTGAGGACGGCCCGTCCGAAGCCTCCGGGTAGGCCGCTTGAGGCGGAGGGCAATCTCCGTCCCAGATGGATGGTCGCGGCCCCGCTCTCTGGGCGGGTGACAGAACCCGGCTTACAGGCCCGCTCCGGTTCGTTTTTTTTTTACGCCCAGGCAGGCGGAGACGCCGGTCAGGAAAACCCATGCGCGAAGAAAATCTGATCGTTCAGAAAGACGGCCCGGTGGCGACCCTGATCATCAACCGTCCCAAGCAGCACAACGCCATCCTCCGCGAGATGTGGATCCGCCTGCCGGAGATCCTCGATGGCCTCGAGGCGGACGGGCAGACCCGGGTGGTCGTCATCCGCGGGGCGGGGGATAAGGCCTTCGCCTCGGGCCAGGACATCAGCGAACTGCGCACCTCGGTCACCCCCGAGACGGCCGCCGCCCACAGCGAGTTGATCGAGGCGGCATGGGCTCGTATCTGGCAGGTCCCCTTGCCCATCATCGCCATGGTGCACGGGTTCGCCATGGGGGGCGCGGCGGGGCTGCTTGCGGCCTGCGACCTGCGCTACGCGGCGGAAGATGCTATTGTCGCTGTTCCCGCGGCCCGTCTCGGCGTGGTCTACCCCGAGCTTCTGACCCGGCGGATTGTGGATTTGATCGGTCCGGCGCGGACGAAGGAAATGCTCATGACGGCCCGCCGCTATTCGGCGGATGAGGCCTATGAGATGGGTTTCATCAACCGTGTTTTGCCGAAGGCTGCGCTGGAGGCGTATACCTATGGGGTGGCCCGGACCCTTGCGGAGAATGCCCCGATCTCGGTTCGCGGTGCGAAGGAGATGGTGAACCTGATTCAGGACCAGTCGCTCGATGCGGAGAAAGCCGTGCGTGCCCGGGCCCTGCGCCTCTCCGGGTTCCACTCGGCGGACTTCCGCGAGGGCGTCGAGGCTTTTCTCGACAAACGCCCTCCCGTTTTCGGGAAAGACGAGGCCGACCCGGCCCGGTAAGGAAGGCCGGCGGAAGAAAAGGAAGGCGGCAACAATGGAGATGGCAGAGAAAGCCGAGACCGGCAGCGAATCGCTCGAGCCGGCCCAGATTGCCGAGGAGGCGGTCCGCGCCGCCGAAGTCCTCGCACCCCATCTTCGTCCGACCCCCACGCGGCTCTCCGAGCACTTCTCCGAACAGCTGGGCACCGAAATCTACTTCAAGCCCGAGAACTTCCAGCGGACCGGCTCCTTCAAGGTGCGCGGCGCCGTCTACGCCGTCAGCAAGCTCAATCAGAAGCAGCGTCAGTGGGGGGTGGTGACCGCCTCGGCCGGAAATCACGCCCAGGGCGTCGCTTTCGCCGCCAAGAAACTCGGCGTCAAGGCACTGGTCATCATGCCCGAGTACACCCCGAACACGAAGTACGACGCCGTCCGCTCGCTGGGCGCCGAGGTCGAACTCTACGGCCCCACGTTCGACGATGCCTATGCCCGCGCCCGCGAGATCGAACATGATCGCGGGCTGACGATGATCCCTCCCTTCGATCACCCGGACGTCATCGCCGGCCAGGGGACGCTCGGCCTTGAGATACTCGAAGAAGTCCCCGACGTGGGGACCATCATCATTCCAGTGGGCGGCGGCGGGCTGCTCTCCGGCGTCGCCTCGGTGGTGAAAACCCACCGGCCGGATGTGCGCATCGTCGCGGTGGTGCCCGAGGGGGTGCCGACGTTGCCCGCTTCCCTTTCGGCGGGGCGCATCGTGGAATCCGCGGACGTGCACACCATCGCCGACGGCGTGGCGGTCAAGCGCCTCGGCGAGCTGTGCTTCCCCCTCATTTTGCAGCTGGTCGATCAGACGGTGACGGTGAGCGACGACAACATGGCCAACGCCATCCTCGGGCTGCTCGAGCGCGAGCGGATGCTGGCCGAGGGGGCGGGCGCCGCCCCGCTGGCCGCGCTGCTCGAGCGGAAAACGCGCCTGACCGGGAAAACGGTCGCCCTCATCAGCGGCGGGAATCTGGACGTCAACCTCCTCTCGCGGATCATCGGCAAGGGGCTCGCACTGGCGAACCGCTACGCGCGCCTGCAGGTGCCCCTTCACGACATTCCGGGCGCGCTGGCGAAGCTCTCGCACATGGTGGCCGAGTGCCGCGTCAACATTATCCACATCGAACACGATCGGCTCTCGACCCTGGTGCCCATCAACCACACGCTCTCGACCCTCTATCTCGAGGTCAGGGGGCGCGATCATCTCGATACACTCATTCAGCGGCTTCTCGCCGAGGGGTACGAAGTCCGCCGGGAGGAAGCCTAGGCAATGCCGCACCCCCGGCGCGCGGTCATCAGCGTCAGCGACAAGCAGGGAGCCGCGGAACTCGGAAAAGCGCTTGCGGCGGCGGGCTGGGAGATTCTCTCCACCGGCGGAACGGCGCGCGCCCTGCGCGAGGCCGGCGTGCCCGTGAGGGATGTCTCCGAATACACCGGCCAGGCCGAGATCATGGGCGGCCGCGTCAAGACCCTTCATCCGAAACTCCTCGGCGGCATCCTCGCCCGGACCGGCGTGGACGATGCCGAGATGGCGGCGAGCGGAATCCCTCCCATCGATCTCGTCGCGGTCAATCTCTATCCCTTCCGCGAGACGGTGGCCCGGTCTGGCGTCACGTTCAGGGAGGCCATTGAGCAGATCGACATCGGCGGGCCGACCATGGTGCGCGCCGCCGCGAAGAACATGGACCGCGTGACCGTCCTTGTGGACCCGGCGGACTACCCGGAGGCCATCGGCCACATCGCATCGAGCGGGGAAATTCCCGCCGAGATGCGCCGCCGCCTCGCCCAAAAGGCGTTTCACCACACCTCGACCTACGACGCGGCGATCGACCGGTATCTCGCGGCGGCCGGTGCGGAAGAGGCGGGGGAGGCGGAATTTCCCGAGAACGTTCAGATCGAATTCGAACGCGTCCAGAGTCTCCGCTACGGCGAGAATCCCCACCAGAAGGCGGCTCTTTACCGCCTGCGCGGCGCTTCGGGCCTTTCGCTCGTGGACGGCGAGCGCCTGGGCGGCAAGGAGCTTTCCTACAACAACCTGCTCGATCTCACCGCCGCGGCCGAGCTCGCCGCCGATCTCGAAGGGGTGGGCTGCGCCATCATCAAGCACACGAATCCCTGTGGCGTCGGCCTGGGAGAAACACCCGCTGCGGCCTATGAGCGGGCGCTCGCCTGCGATCCGGTCTCGGCCTTCGGGAGCGTGATCGGCTTCAACGTACAGGTGGACGCCGAGGCCGCCGAGGCGATGCGGAGCCTGTTCGTCGAGGTGGTGGTGGCGCCCGGCTTCGACGATGACGCTCTCGCCATTTTCAGGAAGAAGAAAAACCTGCGAATCTTTCGGCTGCCTGAGCTGGGCAAGGTGCCGCCGGCTGGATTCGAGATCCGCTCCCTTCCGGGGGGCGCGCTTTTGCAGGAGCGCGACCGCCTCGCCCCCGAGGAGTTCGACTGGAAGGTGGTGACCCCCCGCGCGCCGAGCGAAGCCGAGGGGCGCGCCCTTCGCCTCGCCTGGCGCGTGGCGCGCCACGTGAAGAGCAACGCCATTGTTCTGGCGGATGAAAGCGGCACGGTGGGGGTGGGCGCCGGACAGATGAGCCGGGTGGACGCCTCCCGGCTTGCCGTCTCGCGGGCGGTCCTTCCGGTGGCGGGGTGCGCCCTGGGATCGGATGCGTTTTTCCCTTTCCGCGACAGCGTGGATGAGGCCGCCCGGCAGGGGGTGCGGGCCATCGTCCAGCCTGGCGGCTCGGTCCGTGACGATGAGGTGATCGAAGCCGCCGCCGAGCACGACATCGCCATGGTGTTCACCGGGCACCGTCATTTCCGGCATTAAGGATCGTGATGTACACGGATGATCTCGCTGCGAGCGGGACGCTGCTGGCCGAGGAGGCCGCGCCGGAGGAGTCGCTCCGCCGGCTCGAGGCTTTTCTGTCCGCGCTCGCCGCCCTTCCGAAGAAATCCTGGCGCCCCCGCATCGACAGCCGGCAGATTCGCATCGAGGGACCGGGGCTCGATCGCACCCGCCGCCTGCTCGAAATCCTGCGGATTCCCTCGCCGGGCCGCGAGATTGTTCACATCGCCGGGACGAGCGGGAAAGGCTCGACCGTCATGATGATGGCCGAGGCGATGCATGCGGCGGGGCGGCGTGCGGCGGCTTTCTTCTCCCCCCATGTCCTCTCCCTGCTCGAGCGCTTCTGGGTGCGCGGCCGCCTCATCGATCCGGCGCTGGGGAGGCGCTGCGCCGGAAAGCTCGCCGCGGCGGCGGCCGAGATGGCTTCGGACCCGGAGATTGGCCCTCCCTCCTATTTCGAGGCGACGATGGCGATCCTGCTTCTCGCGGCGGAGGAAACCGATTGCGAGGTCATCCTCCTCGAAGCGGGACTCGGCGGAAGCTACGATGCGACGAACGCCGTGGGACCCGCCCGGCTTGATGTCATCACCCCTATCGGTTTCGATCACACCGACCTTCTGGGCGATACGATAGCCCAAATCGCGCGCGACAAGGCAGGGATCATCACGGTGGGCGGAGCGGTCATCTCGGCGGCGGCAGATCCGGCGGCCCGGCAGGAGATTGAAGCCGCGGCGGCTGAAAAAGGAGCCGTGCTTTATGCGCCCCCACAGGTGGAATGGAAAGAGGGGGGGATGTTCGACCTCCGTTTCACGGATGGCGCGCTTTGGACGGATTTTTCTCCGGGGATGGCGGGCGTGCACCAGGCGGGAAATGCCGCCCTCGCGGCGGGCGCCTGCCGGCTGCTGGGGCTCGATGCGG
>JAQBZT010000145.1 GCA_027622355.1 bacterium
CGGCTGCTCAAACCCCCCGGCGCGGGGGAGCCGGTTCTCCCCCGCTCGACCACCCATGCGCTTCTGGTCTTCGGGCTGAGTGCCGTCGGCCGCCCGGCGGGCCCCGATGTCATCCACCGCTTCGAGCAGACCTGCGCCCTGGCCGGGCTCAAGCCCGGGCAGATCATCGAGCCGCGGCATATGGCGGCGGCGGCGGCCCACCCGGAGAGTTATCCGGCCCGGCTGCCTTCGGGCATCCGGCGCTATTTGTACCTAAGCCACTGCAACGGCCTCGCGGAACAGAAGATGGCCCGGGAAGTCTGGAGCGCCATCCCCCCCGGACTTTATGACGGGCTTCTGGCGGGAAATTCCGTCGAAGGAAAATTCTACGCATCTGGAGATTCCGCATGATCGAAACGCGCAAGATCCTGGCCGCGCTCAAGGGCCGCGAGGAGGAGATCATCGCCACCCTGCGGGAGGCGGTGTCCGTGGATTCGCCCACCTTTCCGGGGACGGGTACCTCGAAGGTCGCCGGCATTTTCGAGGAAAAATACCGATCCATCGGCGCCGAGACCGAGCGGCTTCCCGGCACCCATGGCACGGGGGATCATCTCCTCGCCCGCTTCCGGGGGAACAACAAGGATTCGGGGCGGATTTTCATCATCGGCCACTGCGATACGGTCTTCCCGGAAGGGGAGGCCGCACGCCGTCCCTTCACCCTCGAAGGGGATCGTGCCCGCGGACCGGGCGTGGCCGACATGAAGGGCGGGCTCGTGAACTGCTTCTTCGCCCTCTCGGCGCTGATGGCGGCGGGCTTCCGGGAGTTCGGCGAAATCCTGGTGCTCTACGACACGGACGAGGAGCTGGGAAACCCCTCTTCGCGGGCGCTCATCGAAAAATGGGGGAAAGACGCGAAAGCGTCCTTGATCATCGAGCCGGGGCGGGCCGACGGCTCGATCGTCGCGGCGCGCAAGGGCAGCCTCTACGGGGAGGTGAACATCCATGGAGTGGCCGCCCACGCCGGGGTGGACATGGATAAGGGCCGAAGCGCCGTCCACGAGCTGGCGCATAAGATCCTCGATGTCTACGCACTCACACGAGAGGGCGGCACCGTGAACGTGACCGGCCTCTCGGGCGGGGAGCGCCCGCACATCGTCGCCGCCTCGGCGGGGTGCTTCGTCGAAATCCGGGCCGACCGGCAGCAGACGCTCGATGGGATGGCGGCGGAACTTCGCGAACTCATCGCCAAACCCGCCATCGACGGCACTTCGCTGGAGCTGACGATAAAAGGCGGAAGGCCGGCCATGGAGAGGAACGAGAAAACCGACTGGCTGATCGGCCTGGCGAAGCCGGTGGCCGAAGAGGCGGGCTTTGAACTGACCTTCACGCCAACCGGCGGCGGCTCGGACGGAAACTATCTCTCCCCGCTCGGGGTGCCCGTGCTGGACGGGCTCGGCCCGGTGGGCGGCGGGCTGCACACGGCGGAGGAGTATCTCGAGATTCCGAGCCTGGTTCCGCGCGCCGCCCTGCTGGCGGGTCTTATCGCCCGGCTCGGAGCGGCCGGATAAAGGGCAAAAAAAAACCGCGGCTCCCGCCGCGGCATGCCATTCACAAAGTGCGCTTTACGCGATGACGCTGATGTTTGCGCCGCGGCTTCCCGCGATGGCCTCCACCGCTTTTTGCTCGATGGCGGAACTGGCGGCCTGAGATGCCCGGATCAGCGGAGGCGAATTTTGGCTCTTTTGAATTTTTTCGGTGCTCATCGGGAACTCCCGCGCCACATCCTCGCCCGTGGCCGCGACCGGAAGCGGAAGATCCTTCGCACTCAGGCCCGCGCCGAACTGCGCCCTGTTCGTGCCAGTGGCAGCGCCCGATGAACTGATGGACGGCTCAAACCCTGCGGCCACTAAAGACTCTCCTCCGACAGAAAACCAACTTCACAAAACGTGCGATGACGCTATGCGACCACATCCACGATGGCGCCCCGGCTCGCACCGCCCGGCACGCGGGAAATATTCTCCTCCGGCCGGCGGGGGGCAGGCGCATTATTCGTGCGGGCGACATCTTCGACCGCCACGCCGCCTCCGACGGAAGCCGTTGTCTCGGTCACCGAAAACGTATCCACCACAGGCGCGCCCGACCCGCCGGACGCATTGGCAGACTCAAACCCGGTGGGTTCGGGCGTATCGCCCGCCGCGCCGGGGAGGTCCCGCGCCGAAAACTGATCACTGACGCCCTGCCCCGGAACCTCGGGGACAACTCTTTGGCCGGGAATGTTCTGCGCCGGAGGTTCCGTTCGCCCCTGGGGTCCCCCGGCCCTCTCTCCGGCTCCCGGCGCGGTAAGTTCTCCAGAAACATCCTGGATAAACTGGCCGACCAAATCCTGACGAATCTGCTGGAGATCCGCGCTCTGCACCGCCCGCCGGATGCCGGGAGACTGGCTTTGCAGGCTCTGGGCGTCCTTGTCGGTTTTAACCGGGGCCGGAGTCTCACGAACCGGCGCTTGGGGATTCTGCGCGGCTGCACCGGCGGTGGCGAGATTCGACGTCACCTGGTTAAAAGCTTGCCGGCGCGCAAAAATCTGCTGTCCGGCTTGTCCGCCGGGATTGATGGAAGGAATTCGGTCAGGCATCGCGCACCTCCCCATGAAGATGTCGCACGTATATGTAATGTATAAGACCTGGGAAAATTTCGCAAGTCATTGAACGAAAAGGAGAATTGCGCCGCCGCCGTGTCTCGAAAGGAGTCTGAAACCGGGGTATATCCGGGCGGGCCTTCCCCGATTGCATCTTTTTCGGCCCGATCGCACCATTCAGGGGGCAAAAACCGAAAATTTCAGCCCCTCCCGCCGGGGGGGCCATACCACATACCATCCGCAGGATTCCGCATGAGAGGGCTTCTCGAATTCGCCAGGGGGTGCCGCCGGTTTTTCGAGGAAGGCCTCTGGAAGCTCGACCCCGGGGATTATTCCGCCCCGCGGGCCTTTCTGATCGCCCACCTCCAGAGCGCCCTTCTCGCCGCACGGGAGTTTCAGCGGGACAAGTGCCACCTTCACGCCTCGGCGCTGACGTTCTACTCCCTGATGAGCATCGTTCCCGTCGCCGCCCTGGCCTTCGGCATCGCCAAGGGATTCGACTTCGAGAAAGCGCTCGAGAAGCGCCTCCTCACCTCCTTCCCCCAGCAGCAGGAAGTCCTCCGGCAAGTCTTCGTCTACGCCGGCGCCCTTCTCAATCAGACCAAGGGCGGCTTCATCGCCGGCGCGGGCGTCATTCTCCTCTTCTGGAGCGCCACCAGAATTCTCGGGCGCATCGAGGAGAGCTTCAACGGTATCTGGCGCATCGCGCGCGGCAGGCACCTCAAGCAGAAGATACTGGAGTACATCGCCATCCTCGCCATCGCGCCCATCCTCATCATCGCATCGAGCGGTATCACCATCGCCATCAGTGGCTTCATTGATACCCTTATCCGAAAAATTCCCTTCCTGCAGCTGGCGGGGCCGGCTGTTTTCTTCTTTCTCGGCTTCTCGCCCCTCGTCATGGTCTGGGCGCTGTTCACACTGGCCTATATCTTCATTCCCAACACCCGCGTCCGCATCGGGCCGGCCATCTACGGCGGCGTCATCGCCGGGACGCTCTACCAGATCGTCCAGTGGGCTTACATCGAATTTCAGGTGGGGCTTACGCGCTACGGCGCCATCTACGGCAGTTTCGCCGCCCTGCCGCTCTTCTTCATCTGGTTGCAGACCAGCTGGCTCATCGTCCTCATCGGGACCGAGCTCGCCTTCATCCGCCAGAACTATGCCGACGAAAAATCGAGGCTATCAGGCGGCACCCCAAGCGGGCGGGATGAAAAAACCCTCGCCCTCGCCATTGTCCGCATCTGCGTTCAAAGGTTCACAAACGGCGCGCTGCCGGCCAGCGCGACGGAGATCGCCCAAGAGCTGCCCGCACCGCCCGCACTGACGGAGGACTTGCTCAAGCGCCTCGCGGAGAGCGGCGTCCTCTCGCTTGTGGCCGACAACACCGCGGAGGACGCACCCCGCTATCAGCCCGCGCGCGATACCGATCAGATCACCCTCGCGTTCGTTCTCGCCGCCCTCGAGGGAGGGGACGGCGCCGGACACTCGGAAAAAATCGACGCCGCCCGCGCCGCCCTCTCGAAGCTGGAGGCGGAAGCCGGCGCCTCTCTCGCCAACCGCAGGCTCAGGGATCTTTAGGGTGAGGCACTTCACTTTTCCGCATCGGCATTTGTGCTAGGACCGCACCACTTGGGACAGCCGCTGGGCGAGGATCATGTAGTATTCGGATGTCTGGCGCCGGAAGGCCTGAACCACGAGACCGGCGTCCTGGCACCACGTTTGAATACATTCGGGTGCGATCCGGTGCTCCCGCGGGGGACCCTGCTCGCAAGGGCCCTCCGGGTGGAACTCCGCCACCAGGGCCCGGCCTCCGGGCACAAGCATCTGGGCCACGTTGCGCAGGATGCCCGGCGGGTCGTCCGCGTGGTGCAGGACCACCGAGATCACCGCCGCGTCCGCGGGGAAGTCCGCGGGCTCCAGCGCGGCGGCGTCCGCGGCGATCCGCTGGATCTGCGCCGCCCCACGCTCTTTCTGGAAACCCTCAAGGCAGGCCAGAGCCTCGGCGGACCTGTCGATCGCGTAGACGGCCCCGCCGGGCCCCACCCGGCCAGCGAGCGCCAGGCTCACGAAGCCAGGCCCGGAGCCCACGTCCAGCACGCGGTCCCCCGGCTGAAGGCCGAGGGCGTCCAGCCATTCCTCCATCAAGCCGGCCCGCCTTTCTTGTCGCTCGTACACCTCTGCCCAGGTGAGATGGCTCAAGTCCTTGCGGTACGGATTCGTCATGGCGCCCCTCCGCTACAAGCCGAACTGCGCGACCGACCACGCGACGATCCCGATGGTGAGAAGGATCGAGACCCCGTTCAGGATACGCATGGATCGCGGGCACCCGGCATCCCGCATACGGTAGGCCAGCACCCCCGCTATGACCAGCGACATGAGCAGCATTGCCCGTCGCAGGAGGGGAAACGCAGTCATCAGACTCGTCCCGGCGCCGCCCAGCCCGGCCGCCAGCAGCAGCATGTGCAGCGTGTGGTGCTGGCTCCCCAGGAACGCCAGCAGCACGGCCCCGATCGAGCCGATTGAGGAGAATCTTCCCTTCTTCGTCTCCTTAACGACCAATACTTTTCCTCCCTGGTTTGACGGCGCTGACCAGACGCAGGCTTCGCGCTTGCGGGTGTGAGGGTCGGCAAGAATGGACACTCTCTGCACACCCCCTTAGACGGGGCGGGTTCCCTGCGATAAAGACAAAAAAGCCTCCCCATTGCGGGGAGGCTTTTTTTTGTGATCGCGCGCTGCTGCGTTATTTTTTCTTCGGGCCGCTCTCCTGCATGTTCCCCTCGCCCTGCAGGAACTTGAGGAAGTCGCTGTTCGCCGGAAGGATGATGGTTGTCTTGTCCTTCAGCGTCGAGCGGTAGACCTCCATGCTTTTGAGGAAGTTGTAGAATTCGGGCGCCTTGCCGAAAGCGTTCGCCGTGATCTCGATGCTCTTGGCGTCGCCGAGGCCCTTGAGCTCCTGTTCTTTCTCGTAGGCGTCGGCGAGGAGAATGTCACGATTGCGGTCGGTCTCGGCGCGGATTTTCTGTGCCGCCTCGCGGCCCTCGGAGCGGTATTGCCTGGCGATCCGCTGGCGTTCGGCCATCATGCGGCCGAAAATGGCCTTGAGGTTCTCCTGGGGAAGATCGGTGCGCTTGAGGCGCACGTCCACGATCTCGATGCCATACTCGCGCGCCTTGCGGTCGCTCTCTTTCGTCACCAGCCGCATCAGGTCGGCACGCTCGCTGGCGACGATCTGAATCAGTTCCTTGCGGCCCAGTTCGAGCCTCAGTTCGCTGTAGATGATGTCGTCGAGGCGGGCCTGGGCGCCGGCCTCATCGCGCACCGTCTGGAGAAAGAGCAGCGGATCGATGATGCGCCATCTCGAGAAGTTGTCCACCACGAGAGTTTTCTTGTCCTCGGTGATGATCTCCGTCGGGCTCGAATCGTACTCGAGAAGCTTGCGGTCGAAGACAGTGAGCTGATCGATGAAGGGGATACGGTAGTCGAGGCCCGCCTTCTGGATCACGCGGATCGGCTTTCCGAACCGGGTGATGACCACCTGCTGATCTTCCCTGACAGAGAAAAAGATCGAGTTCAGCAGGATCAAGGCGACAACAACGACAACAATCAAGCTGATGGATTTGACCGGCAGTCCGGTTCGCTCGTTCATTTGCCCTGTAGCTCCTTCAGCACCTTCCCCTGGAGTGACAAGATGGGAAGGACGCCGGATTTATTTTGATCGAGAATGAATTTGTCCACCGTGGGCATCACCTCTTGCATCATTTCAAGGTACAGACGCTTGCGGGTGATGTAGGGGGCCTTCTTGTATTCGGTCAACGTGGCCGCAAAGCGGTTCGCGTCGCCGCGGGCCATGCGGATTTTCGTCTGCCGGTACGCCTCGGCCCGCTGGACGATCTCGGCCACCTTGCCGCGCGCCTCGGGGATGATCTGGTTCTGGTAGCCCTGCGCCTCGTTGATGAGTCGGTTCTTGTCCTCGCGGGCGCTGGCCACGTCCTTGAACGCCTGGATGACCTCTTTCGGCGGCGCTACATCCTGGAGCTGGACCGCGACAATGTTGATGCCGCTGTCGTAGGAATCCAGAATCCGCTGGACCTCCACCATGGTTTCCTGCTGGATGACGCCCTTCCCGGTGGTCAGCGCCTCGTCGATGGGCTTGCTGCCGATCACCTGGCGGATGGCGGCCTCCGAAGCGAGGTGGACAGTGGTCTCGGGATTGCGGACGCTGAAGAGAAACTTCCGCGCGTCCACCACCCGGTACTGCACGATTACTTTCACGTCCACCATGTTCTCATCGCCGGTGAGCATGAGGGATTCGTGCGGCTTGTCGATATAGCGCGCCGGGGGCCCGGGGTCGACTGTGCGGAAGCCGATCTCGAGCCGGCGGACCTTGGTGACCTTCGGCGTGAAAACCGTTTCGACCGGGAAGGGAATGTGGTAATTCAGACCCGAGGTCACGACGCGGTTCAGCTTACCGAACCGCAGGACGAGGCCCTGCTCATCGGGGCCCACCGTGAAGATTCCCGAAAGAAGCCAGATGACAACAGCGATAGCGATGATAGCCGCGCCCGGCAGCCGGAAATTCGGCATCTTAAACTCCGGCATCCGGAACTGGGGCGGACCCCCGCCACCCTGCCGTTTGGCCTTAAACTCGTCCCAATCCATGGGCATGGGTTAGATTCTCCAGCGGCTGTGAGGATTATTCAAGAATGAAACTCGCCGATTGAACTCTAGCTACAAGCTAAGGTTAATGGCAAGGGAAGTCAACCGGCCCGCACGGGGGAGACCCGGAGGGCGCGCATCCACCGGAGAATCCCTGGGCGCCGGGCCAGTCCTGTCTGGGCGCCTTTTTTCTGGACTGAAAGCGCGGCGGCGGCCGTGGCGAAGCGCACCGCATCGGCCAGAGCCCATCCCTCCGCCAGCCCTACGGCGAGCG
>JAQBZT010000146.1 GCA_027622355.1 bacterium
CGAACCCAAAATCACGTGTGTGAGAGCCTTTTGAGTTTTGGGCAGGGATCGACAATTTTGCCCTGTCAGGCCACTTTTTCCACGAGCGGGACGGATATTAAATAAGTCTTGAATCGGGCCCCCGCTACCAAGAAATCCAAGGGGTGGCCTGCCCCCCGTGACCAGCCTCCCCTGTTCGGAAACCCCCATGCGCCCATGTCCTCAAATCCATGTACGGAGAGGGATATATGGGGGCAGGGGGGGGCACGACACTCGCCTTCGCGCCCCGCCGGGGGGTGTGCCACACGGTTTCAACTGGTTGCGTATAGGTTGCATTTCCCGCCGCGTTTTGCCGTGTTTTGCAACCCACGAACACCTAAACTCAATGGTTTCAAGGGATGGTTCACAACTCATAACCCAAAGGTCGCGGGTTCGAATCCCGCCCCCGCTACCACCGAAAATTGACTCCCTGGCTCCTTTGAGCCAGGGAGTCTTTTTTTCGGTGTCTTTTCGCCAGCGAGCGCATGTCCATGGCGAGTTACGAATGTTAGCAAAATTCCAGGTGTTTTGGTTTCAGTTGAATTTTTGGACATGAAGAGCAAGGCAACGAAAGTTGGGTTAAAATTATTAATTCGCCATGCACAGGCGGAGCCCCGAAAAACGAGCCGAGCGAGGAAAAAAGAAATGGATGCAACGGAGCTCTGTTTTCTGCCGGCGGTGGATCTGGCGCGGATGATCCGCGAAAAAGCGGTCTCCGCGCGGGAGGTGATGGAGGTGCATCTGGGCCAGATTGAGCGCATCAACCCCAAGGTTAATGCCCTCGTGACCCTGGACGCCGAGGGCGCGCTTCAGCAGGCCGACGTCGCCGACCGGGCGCTCGCCGCCGGGAGCGGAGCCGCGCCGGGGCCCCTGCACGGCCTGCCCCTGGGGGTGAAGGATCTGATCCTCACCAAAGGCATGCGCACCACCTTCGCCTCGCCCATCTACAAGGACAACGTTCCGGAGGTGGACTCGCTCATCGTGGAGCGTGAGCGGGCCGCCGGGGCGATCATCGTGGGCAAGACCAACACGCCGGAGTTTGGGGCGGGGGAGCAGACCTTCAACGAGGTATTCGGCACCACGCTCAACCCCTACGACACCAGCAAAACATGCGGAGGCAGCAGCGGCGGCTCCGCCGTGGCGCTGGCCTGCGGCATGGTGCCCCTGGCCGACGGGACCGATTTCGGCGGCTCCCTGCGCAACCCGGCGGCGTTCTGCAACGTGGTGGGGCTGCGTCCCTCGCCGGGGCGGGTGCCCTTCTGGCCCGCCAAGCTCGGCTGGTCGGGCCTCTCCGTGCAGGGCCCCATGGCGCGCCACGCGCGGGATATTGCGCTTTTCCTCTCCGCCATCGCCGGGCCGGACGCGCGGGCGCCCATTTCCATCGAGCAGCCGGGCAGCATCTTCGCCCGGCCCCTGGAACGGGATTTCGCCGGCGTGCGCATCGCCTGGAGCCGCGACCTGGGCTTCTTGCCCATGGACCCTGTAATTACCGAGACCTGCGAGGCCCAGCGGGGGGTCTTCGAAACCCTGGGCTGCCTTGTGGAGGAGGCCCATCCGGACCTGCGGGGGGCGACAGAGGTGTTCCACACTCTGCGCGCCTGGAAGTTCTCAATTGACCGCGCCTACGAGTACGAGCACCACAGGGAATTGCTCAAGGACACGATCATCTGGAACACGGAAGAGGGCCACAAGCTGGACGGCCCCAGCGTGGCCCGCGCCGAGGCCAAGCGCACGGAGCTTTTCCACCGGGTGCGGGAGTTCATGGAAACCTACGAGTACCTGGTGCTCCCCACCAACCCCATCCCGCCCTTCCCGGTGGAGCAGCGCACCGTGACCGAGGTGAGCGGCGTGCCCATGCCAACCTACGTGGCCTGGGGCGCCCTGCGGCATGTGATCACCGTGGTGGGCAACCCGGCCATTTCCGTGCCCTGCGGCTTCACGCCGGAAGGGCTTCCCGTGGGGCTGCAAATCGTGGGACGCCACAACCACGATTTCGAACTTCTGCAACTGGCCCACGCCTTCGAGCAGGCCACCCGCTTCGGCGAGCGGCGCCCGCCGATCCTGGAGTAGCCGGCCAAGCTGAGTGAGAGGATGTTCTATAAAAAACTTTTGGCAGGGCGCGCATACCCGGGTGGAATTGAGAAATTTTACGTGGAAGTCACATTGCAGAGGCCGGGTTTACATCCCCACGGCCGCTTGATTCGGAATTCGCCATGCACAGGATTCTGTGAGGTTGAGCATGCTCTTTAATCGAGAACGCGCTTTGGAATTCATGGCCAAGTACGATCTTGACGCCCTGCTGGCGACAACGCGCCATAACGTCCTTTATCTCTCGGGTTTCCAGGGATGGGCGCAGTACACTTACGGCGATGCGACAACCGAAACATTCGCGCTTTATTTCAGGGACGGCGGCGTGGCGCCTGCTCTTATCGTTTCCCGCCAGGATGAAACCTATTACTCGGCTACCGGATCATGGATAGAAGACGTCCGCGGATACGGTCTCCGCTCGGCACTCAACATTGAGCCGGGTGAGCAGGGAGCGACGGATGAAGAGCGGAATTACCTGAGCCTTATCACCGACGACGCTCCGAGGGAGGCGAATTCCGTCGATGCGCTCGTACGGGTGTTGCGCGATCGGGGAATATCGAGTGGCAAGATCGCCATCGACAACGAAGGTATCCGGCCGGCCACCCGGACCAGCCTGGAAGCCGCATTGCCGGGCATTTCGTTTCAAAATGGTGCAAATTTGTTCCGCCTGATACGTCTCCAGAAGACTGCCGAGGAAGTGGAGCGGATTCGGGTGGCCGCTTCCCTGAATGAGGAGGCGGTCTCTGCCTTTCATGCCGAGCTGATGGTGGGGAAAACGGAACGCGAGATCGCCAGCCATTACTATCGGACTGTTGCGGCGGGAGGCGGAAAGTGGAGTTGGTTCCATCTCGGGGGCGGGCGTCGTTCGGCCTCGATTTTTCCGCCTTCTGATCGCCCGTTTCAATCGGGAGATGGGTTCTTTTTCGATGCCGGGATGCGGCTGGGGCACTACTGCGGCGATGTGGGTTGTTGCGGTTCGTTTGGCGAGCCCGGAGTGGAGCGCAAGGCGCAATGGAATGCCATCCAGGCAGGGCTGGCGGAAGCGTTGGAAACCATCAGGGCGGGGGTCAAGCCCTCGGAGATTTTCCGCGCCGCCGTGGCGGGTGCGAAAAAGGCCGGATTACCGAATTACAACGGCGCATTCTGCGGCCATACGATAGGCATCGAAGCCCGAGAGCTTCCCTATACGCTCAGCGAGCCAACCCCGCTGAGCGATCCGTTTCTTCCCGAGTCGTCGGATATCCCTTTTCCGGCGGGAGCCGTGCTCTCAGTCGAACTGCCTTCGGGAAAATTTGGCGAGGGCGGAGTGCACGCGGAATATACTGTTCTTGTCACCGAGACTGGGATGGAGCATCTCGGAGCGGCGAAGCGAGAGCATTTCGTGGTTTAGGGTTGCCCGCAGTTCAATTTGACGCTTCAGAACGATTTCACCGAAAGCGCATCACTCAACTCGGAGATTTGTACTTGAGCAGCGCGGACCCCGTCCTGTCCAAAAATTCATCTGAATCCTAGATCCCTTGAATTTCCCCATATTTCTCAATAATCTTGTGTTTCATCGTAATCATATCTAGCGGGCATTCGACCTGGCATGTCTGCCGCAAGGTCGTGGTCAGTTGAGATACGCTCAATCTTCTGCCAACTTGAACAGCTTGAGCGCGTTGGTGCGCCCGATTTTCACGCGGTCGGCCTCGCTTATGGTGGCATCGTCGAACCAAAGCGCCGCGTCACCCACACCCTCGAACGGATAATCGATGGCAAAAAGAATGCGGTCGGCGCCAATTTCCAAGATCGCGTCGATCATGGTCTGGGTGCGGAAATTGCCCGACGTGGTGAGGTAGAAATTCTCGCTGAAATATTCGGCGATGTTCCGCTTGGCGGGATAGCGGGGAGGCCGCTTGGTCCAGCCGTTGCGGTTGTCGATGCGCCACAGGCTATAGGGGATGCCTTCTCCCAGATGTCCGAGGATGATCTTAAGTTTAGGATAGGCGTCGAACAGGCCCGAGCACATGAGGCGCAGCGCGTGGACCGCTGTTTCTTGTCCGAAGGCCCAGGTCGGACCCATCAGCCAGGGATGGCCATCATAAATCTGCGCCATCGAGGGAAGCGGGTCCCTGGGGTGGAGGTAGAAGGGAACCCCGAGCCTTTCGACGACTTCCCAGAACGGCCAATATTGTTCGAGATCGAGATAGACGGCGCTGTTGTTATCACCGATCTGGGAAAATCCGTTGACCAGCGCTCCCCGGAAACCGAGGTCGTTGACGGAGCGTTCCAGTTCCCTGGCCGCGGCCTCCGGGTCCTGCAAGGGAAGGGCGGCGAGACCGGCGAAGCGGTCGGGCCGCTTGGCGACCTCTTCGGCGAGAAAATCGTTGGATCTCCTGGCCACTTCGATCGCGCGCTGGGTGTCCGGTATGGCTTGGACGGCGGGTGCGTTAAGTGACAGGATCATCATCTCGACCCCGAACTCGTTCATGAAATCAATGCGCTTTTGCTGAATGTCAAAAAGCCGGCTCTTCAATTCCGACCAGATGCTCTCGCCCAGGAACCGGGAAGAATCCTGGATCGTCTCGTCGATGGCGAAATGTTCCTCGACCCCTATCTTTGCCTTCATGATTTTCTCCCCTGACCGTGGCGGCAATAAAAAGGGAGGCACATACCGAGTACGTGCTTCCCTTCAACGTGTATTCTCATGCTGAAGATAGTCCGCCACCGATTCCAAATATGTTATCCCGTCCTGTCCAAAAACCCAAACGAACCAAAATTCCCTGTATAAGAGCCTTTTGAGTTTTGATCAGTCCATGGAGGTAGCTTTTGCGGAGGCCAACGGCAAGGCGACGAAAAACCTGAATTCAGGCTAGAATTATCAATTCGCCATGCACAGGCTTGTCGAGTTGTCGGTACTGAATCGCCTCGGCCAGATGCGCCGAGGCGATGTCGTTCTCGCCTGTGCATGGTAAATTACTAATTCGCCATGCACATGGCATTTCCTAGCTGATGGGAAATTTTGCCAGAAACTTATCGAGTTCATCCATCAAGGCTTCTGTCGCGTCCCATACCGGAAAATGGCCGGAGCCCGGAAGGATGGTCCGCGTGCAGTTGGGGATGCGCTCCAGATACACATCGCTGAAATCCAGGGGCCCCGGGTCATTTTCGCCGTAGCAAATCCAGGTGGGTACGCTGATTTCCGAAAGACGCCCGGTCAGGTCCGGCATGGTGAACAGTGCGTTCGCCGTCGCGGCATAGGTCTCCGGTGTATTTTTCAAAAACCGCGTTTTATATTCTTCCGCGAGCGGCCCTTCGAGCATTTTTGGAGGCAGAAGCCTCCGAAATTCATTGTGGTTGAAGACAGCCTCCATCCCCTCCTTGATGGAAAGCTGGTGAAGCACCTCAAAATGCTCCCGGTAGGCGCCGGAGGGCGCTCCCGCCGAGGAGGAAACAAGCATTAGCCGATGGAGCCGGTCGCTATGCTCGATGGCGAAGAGGGTCCCGGTTCGACCGCCCATGCTGTGACCGAGGAAGTCCACCTTCTCCAGCCCCAGCGCATCGAGAAACCCGAGCAAATCGTCCGCGAAATCCTGAATGTGGTATGGGCCGGGCGGTTTGTCCGAATCGCCGTGGCCCCGCTTGTCCAGGGCGTACACTTGGAACCGCTCCGCCAGACGGTCCAGTACGGGTGTAAACGCAAACCCGGAGTTCTGGAATCCGTGCGAAAGGATAATCGGAGGGCCTTCCCCGCGAACCAGATAATGCAGATTGATGCCGTTCACGCTCAAGGTTGGCATGATGGAGACTCCTATTCAGGAAGGGGAGGATTCACAGGAATTGTGCGGCAACGCTCTCCCTTTTCAAAATTCCGGCCTATTTACCAATATATCCAGTTTTAAGCCGACATTTCCCATGCGGTTCCTTGGATGGAGGCATTATAGCAAAAGGCCTTTGCTCCGTAAAAATTCGATCTCAGGTGAAATAAAGGACTTACAAAGGTCACTGGATCGATAATTCTGCCCTGTTAAGCCTGTGCATGGCGAATTGCGAATTTTGTGTTCTTCCATGTAATAGGCACAGCAATTTCCCTGTTTCTTTTTTGGGCGGAATTCTTTAAAACTGTCGAATTAAATGGATATCCCCTGGAAACCGGGCAGATTTGGAGCGTAAAATCGAAAAAGTTTTCTGTTTTTTCTCTAATTTCCCGTATTTAACTCTGTTAAACATGGGATTTGGGGAGAAGGGTTCGCAGGGGACTGCGCTCACAGCTTGTGCTCCGCAAAAATTTGATCCCCTGCAAAATAAAGGACTGATACATGGCAAAGCGGGAACTTGGCATCATTTTGAATGGCGCAACGGGCGGCATCTGCTCCATCCAGCATCTGCGTAATTCCCTGGCTCCGATCCGTGCCGAAGGCGGGGTTGCCGTCGGCAATGACAAAATTATGCCGAAACTGCTTCTGGTCGGCCGCAACGCGGAGCGTCTGGCGCAAGTCGCGGCGGAAAATGGCGGCCTCGAATGGTCAACGGATCTGGATGCCGCGTTGAAAAACCCCGGCTATCCTGTCTTCTTCGATGCGGCGGTCACCCACCTGCGGCCGGACCTGCTGAAGCGGGCAATTGCTGCCGGCAAGCATATCTATACAGAAAAACCAGTTGCCCCCTCGGTGGAGGACGGACTGGGCCTGCTGCGCGCTGTCGAGGCCAAGGGCCTGAAGCACGGTGCGGTCGAGGACAAGCTGTTTCTGCCGGGATTCCGAAAACTCCACCAGCTTGTGGATAGCGGTTTCTTCGGCCGCATCATCGGGTTCCACATTGAATTTGGCTGGTGGGTCTTCGATGGCATCAAGGCCAAGTCGCAACGGCCAAGCTGGAACTATCAAAAGACCCGTGGCGGCGGGCTGATCTTGGACATGTACCCGCATTGGCGCTACGTCATCGAGGGCATCCTGGGGCCGATAAAGCGGGTTGCCGCCATGTCGTGGACCGGGCAGACCGAACGCGCCGATGAGGCCGGTGAGCGCTTTGACGTAGATGTCGAGGACAATACTCACACGCTGCTTGAGATGGAGAATGGTGCGCGTGGAACGATCCTCAGCTCCTGGTCAACAAGGGTGCGGCGCGATGACCTCGTCACCTTCCAAATTGACGGGATCGGTGGCTCGGCCGTTTCGGGCCTCCGCCGGTGCTGGGCACAGGCGGCGAGCGATACGCCGACGGTCCGCGGTTTCGCCATGGGCCGTGACGCCGACACCATGGACGTTGCGGTGGATTATCACGAACCCTGGCAGGAAGTGCCGGACGTGGCGCCCTACAAGAATCCCTATCGCTTCGGGTGGGAGGGTTTTATCCGCCACGTTGTTGCCGATGAGCCCTTTCGCGCCGACCTCGCCGCCGGAATCCGCGACGTTCAGCTCGCGGAGGCCTGCCTGCGCAGTTCTGCTGAAGG